>CAZBFL010000059.1:0-6587 GCA_964491175.1 uncultured bacterium | reverse complement strand
CTATCAATAGCGCTGCTATTCTGCCTTCTGTTTTTTACCGCTCAGATTGCCCGGATACCGGTAGTAGTCCATTATCTGTTTACCGTATGAACTCCATGGAAACCTGGCAAGCGCCTTGTTGAAAACCTCGGTGACGGTGTCGCCGGAAACCGGTTTTTTCAGAATCGGCTTGAGCGGCGGAATGTGACCGTCGCTATCCAGGAGATTCAGGGTAAACGGGCCCTTGAGTTTGTACGGCGGAACACTGTCTTTCTTTTCCAACCCTTTTGTAACTCCGGCAAAGATAAGTTCCCGGGCTTTCCGGGGCAGTACCGAACGGCAAAAAAACGGGCTGTAGGCGTGCTTTACCACCGCCGTTTCAACCGCCGGATTCTTCTTTCTGATCTCTTCCGTTATGACCTGGTCTCCGCTTACGAAAACGGCGGGAATATTAAGGTCTCCGGCCAGGGCCATCGCCATAGAGGCTTCGCTCAGGTATATCTCTCCGTCGTTTAATACCCACTTGGAATGAGGACAGACAGCGCCCAGTTCCCCGGCCATCGCATGCATTCCAACCAGGACCATGGCGTCAAAACCATCGCCCAGCGAAGTGAGCCATTCCGGAGAATGGCCGCCGCGGCCGTGTAAAATCTCGCACCCTTCCTCCAGTTCCTCAAAGATTATGTTATAAGCGCTCCCATGGCTGTCATTGACGTAAACGGTTTCCGCGCCGCTCGCCCTGGCTGCCCTGACCGCGGCATTAACCTCACCGGTCAGCAGTCGGTACATCCTTTGACGGTGTTCGTAATTCTCGACGGTCTGGGTAACCCGGTCCTCGAACGAAGTCCACCCGGCAATGCCTTCAATGTCGGTTTGAATATAAACCTTCATACGCCTCCTTTTTTTAATCTTCTCCCCCTGCACTCTTTCCGGTTTGCCAGCCAACCGGTTATGTATGCGGCTTGTTTTTCCCGGACAGGCTCGCGAAAGTGCACGTGGTCGCAGTATAAATCCTGTCCGAGATTGCGGGTAAACCGGTGCAAATCAACGATTTCCACTCCCAGGGACGCCATAATCTTGTCTGCGGCGGCGTTATAGGAATCGCAGTCGGCAGAAAAACGATGAAAACTTATGCCGGGGCGATTATGGACGGCTTCATCACACGGGGTTGTATTAACCCAGACCAATTCCGGGCCCATCTGCCGCACCAGCCGGACTATGCGCCGAAGGTTCAGCCGATATCGCTCAATCGGCACCTGCCTGGCCCCTGTCTTCGGATTTGTCTTGATATCATGCAGGCCGCAGTTCAACAAAACGACGTCGGCGTCAAGGCCGCCGGCGGCTTGTTTTGCCTTGAGAAACGCCAGGACCATCGAGGAATCTCCGCCGTTGGCGCCTTGCGGGTTATCAAGATTCAGGAGGGCTTCTTCTTCTCCTTCTTTTCTCGAGCAGACGAATATACGGTGCAGGTATTTCTTAAGATACGGCCAGTAGTGAATTGAGATGCTGTCTCCGATTAAATAAAGCCGAGGTAATCTCATGATTTTCCGGTGCCGTCATCGGCGTGCCCGGTGCACCAAAATACCATAAAACCGTTTATAAAAACAGGGTAAGCCAGACGGGAATCGTTATCAGGGAAAAGAGGTGCGTGATAAAGACACCGGCGGCGGCAAATTCGGTATCCCCTCCGTAAACCTCGCTTAAGACGACGCTCGCCAGAGCGGTCGGCATAATAGCCACCATTCCCAGGACCGGCCGGATGTATCCTTCGGAAGGGAAAAAACTGAGCAGGCCGATGACCGAAGCGGGGACAATAACCAGCCGCAGGGCCGAAAGATATAACTGTTTGGCGTTAAAGAAATGTCCCGGCTTAAGGTCCGCCATCCAACCGCCGACCACAAACATGGAGAGCGGGACGGTACCTTTTCCAAACATATCGACGACCAGCATCAGGGAACTCCCGATTTCCCGGGAAACATGGTTCGTAAAAAAGAAAGAAGAAGACAGCCCCGGCACTCCCATAATTCCTATAACGATAAAAGAGAGAACTATCGAAAAGACAGGAACGTTCATCAGGTGCTTCAAGCTCTCCTTCCGGAAACGGTTGCCGGTCAGACCGAGCACTCCTATCGTCCAGACCGCAATCTCCGAACCTAGAGCCGAAAGTATCAGGGCGGCGACCCCGGCCGTCCCCCAGAACATCAGCACGATGGGCAAAGGAAGAAAAGAATAATTGCTGATGGTTGATTGAAAAAGAAACACCCCCTTCTCTTTTTCGCTCCGGAAGTGAAAAAAACGCAAACTGGCAACTCCGTAAAGATACCCTATCGACATAATCATAAACCCGCCCGCCGGAAGCGGCCAGTTTTTCAAAAGACCGGCGGCCGAAAAAGCGCCGACCAGGGTTGAAAAGATAAGAGCGGGGTAAAAAAAGTTGGTGAGCGTGACCGACAGCCGCCGAAGGGTCTGTTTATCCAGAACCCGCATCCGGTAAGCGATTGCGCCCATCAGCACCATGCTGAATATGGCTAAAATACGGATAAAAAGTTTTAGAAACACTTTACGCTCCTTGTTGCCTGTGTTAGGCTGCTTCAGTTTAACATAAACGCCGATTTTCCTTCAAAAACTTCGGAGTCAAAACTAATTGCGGCGGGGAGGCGGGGTAATATTTACGTCAGATGAAGTTACTGGATTATCTCAGGCATTTCCGGATATCGCCGCAAAGATAAGGGTTTTTCATCGCCGCAGCGCCGATTGCCACCGCATCGGCTCCCTGTTCCAAAACACGGCGGGCGCCCTCTAAATCTTTAATTCCGCCGCCGGCAATCAGACACGCGCAATGTCCGGACAGTTGTTTCACCGCCTTTAATCCCGCGGAGCCCGGAGCGGTTGTTCCCACGCTTATGTTAACAATCGGCACACCAACCTGCGTCAGCGTATCCACCGCGGCCAGGGTGTCCCGCAAGTCGTCAAGCCCGATTTTAAAGATGACCGGAATGGTGAGGGCCTTCAATATCGCCTTTGCCCAAAGATGCAGGGACTTTGAATTAGCCGGCTCACACAGTGCGACGCCAAGACCGGCGCGGGTAAACATTTCCATCGTGGAATACGCACAGAGGGAAGCGTAATCGGCGCCCGCTTCCTGGGCGGCCACAAGGAAATCCAGCGTATGCTGAAGTTTGATGCTGATGACACTAACACCCACCTTGCCACCGCCGGCCCGGGCGGCTTTGACGTGTTCGCGAAGGTAGGGTGCATAGATAGACCGGTCGGGTTTGAAAACGAATTTTGGACTGTAGGGAACCTTATCGCCGGAATCAACGATATACGTTCCCATCAGCACCAGCGTTGCTCCGGCGCCATGCCTGGCGCAATAGGGACCGTCCCCATATCCGCCCAACTCGGCCAGGACAACGCCCTTTTTTAATTCCTCGTAACTGTTCCCGGATACTTCAGGCATATGTTTCTCCAAATTGCATCCTGGTTTCCCGGGTCTTATAAATAAACCCTGTAAATCGAAACCAAAGAAAAGGGGATAGATCTTACGGAGTGGGAATCTCTAAATCTTTACAAATCTTGCGTGTCAGAAAATCAATAATTTCTTTTGTCAGTTTCATCTGCTTCTTCTGAAGTATCGCTTATTATTATGCCAGAATGTGTAAACTATGTGCCCGGAATATTGTGTTAAGGATGTGCCCGGAATATACCACAAAGTCGGGGCGACTGGACGCTATTCGAACCGTTTTTCAATTCCTACCAAACCCCACCGAACTGGAAAGCCAGCTTGACCAACTGTCCGAACTCTGCAAACAAGATGCGGTTTCTTGAATTCCAATTATGCCGCAGTAAGCGCAACTGCAAGCAAGGTTTTAGAAAATCCGGTTGGTGAATAATTTTCTTGGGGGTGGCTCATTTGTGCCGGAATATGCAGATTTAGTAACTCATGCTTATTTCGACGCCCTTTTCCCTGATATCATATATCAAAGGAAGCCAAGTATCTTTCTGGTATGAATTCAGGGAAACTGCCACCGGTTCTATGCGTGGATCTATTTTAGAAGCAATCTTAAAAAGCGCAACTCCTTCTTCAAATCTGTCTCTGCCAAAATCCGGCGATACTATAGCAACATCTATATCGCTGTTCCGGTTAAACGTACCGTTCGCGTATGAACCGTACAGAATAATCTTTGTTATTCGTATTCCGGTCTTCTCCACTGCTTGGTGGAATCTTTGTAAATTTTTTACAATTTCTTTTTTAACCATTGGTATACCTTTTTAATTGCGTTAAGATTCTTCTCCGTGAATATCTTGGTGCATTTACGATAAAATTTTAACTGGTCTTCAGGATAGCGCGCTTCGAAGTAAAATTCCATAAATGCGGCAAACTTTGTTTTAATTTCTTCAGAAATTTCAAAATTAAGTTTGCTTGCTAATAAAGGCAATGAATGAGTGTGCGGGGCATGTTCTTTTGTTTCTTTTACTAACAAAGCCTTTAAAATCTTTTCGATTGCCAGATGTCCGAAAAATAATGCATACGGATACCTTTTTGCTTTGAAAAGTTTTTTGGCGGTATCAAGGTCATATTCAGCTCCTGCGGCCCAATAAGAAACCGTCTTTTCTGCATCAAATTTCATTTAAGGTATTATATAACGCAATAAAACATAAATCAACTTACCAGAATAATCATTTTTCAAAACAACAGTTCCTCCCAAACCCCGCAGCAACATTACACCACAGAAGGATTTTTGATAAATCGATGAAAACGCTTGAGCCATCAAGCGAAAACGAGATATGAAGTACGGTCGGGGCGACTGGACGCAATTCGAACCGCACTTCTTATTCTCCCCAACCCCGCCGAACTGGAAAACCAGATTGACTGTCTACACAAACTTTGCGTTTAGAATGAGTGTGTGAAGGAATAAAAACGTATATCTCATATACTATGGGGTGGGGATTTCTAAATCCTTACAAATCTTACGCGCCAGGAAATCAATAATCTCTTTGTGCCGGGGAACAGTGGAACATTTGCGCGTTTTTTGATTTACATACACCGTGTGGTTACCGCCTTCACGGAGAAATTCGCAACCATGACGCTCAAGATGCCGGATGAGGTCGCGTCGTTTCATCAGACAGGAAGAAGTAACGGTTCCCGAATGACATTTTGACCCACTAAACTTTCTTCGGCAAGTTTGCGATTTGCCTCAAGTACTAAATCCACCGCTTCAATAAGATTGTGCTTGGCTTCTTTCAGAGTTTTTCCCTGGGTATTGGCACCGGGAAGTTCTTCAACAAAGGCAACATATCCTTTTGGAAACTTTTGGTAAACCGCTGTCAATTTCATCTGTTCCTCCCCAAATATTTCTTAAGTATTATACCATATTTACACCTTCTAAATTTTTGAGAAAAAGATTTAATGCTTATATATAAGCTTTTGGACAAAGTCGGGGCGACTGGACGCAATTCGAACCGCACTTCTTATTCTCCCCAACCCCGCCGAACTGGAAAACCAGATTGACCAACTGTCCCAACTTTTAACAGACAAAAACGACATACAGCCAAACCCCGCATAAATATTATATCATACAGGGGTTATTAATAATCCGGTGGAAACAGTTGCCCGCTGACCAAGGTCAAACACCAACACCCCTTTGTTTTACAAAAGGTTATAATCAGAGTAAAATATTGACATGGGCGGCAAGCAACTTAGAGGCATCAAAGGAGAAGTAGCCGTAAAAGTTTTTCTGCGGACCGGAGGCATAAAGAAGTCCACCAAAGGAAGCCACGTTAACATCAAGATGCCAAACGGGCAATTGATAACAATTCCGGTAACAAAAGAGTTAAAAATAGGGTTGCTGAAAGACGCCCTGCGAAAAGCAGGCCTTACCGAATCCGAGTTTTTAGAACTTCTTTAAGGAGCAAAATGGAATACACGGTGATTTTTCATGAAGCGGAAGAAGGTGGATATTGGGTTGACGTGCCGGCTCTTTCCGGTTGTTACTCACAAGGTGAAACGATTGAAGAATCGATGAAGAATGTTGAGGAGGCAATAGAACTTCATCTTGAAGGACTGAAAGCGGAACACCTGGAAGTTCCCAAGGATTCCGGTTTTGTGGTTGGAAGAGTGGCAGTCCCGGTGTAATTACGGCAGAAATTAAGAGTTTTTGTAACTTTCATTATAGCCATCGTGTATTTCGGATACCTACCTCCCCCAACCTATTCTTGGTCGCCATAATCGTCAGAAATTGTGTTCTTTCCTTTTCCGCCGTTCGAATATGTGGGAATTATACCGCAACGTTATTCAGAACTATCCAAAAATTCCCTTGTCCGAAGAAAGACGTTTAATCTCAAAAGCGCAAAAAGGTTCAAGGAAAAGCAAGGATGAAATTCTCCTTCGCCACATCGGTTTCGTAATCTTTAGAATCCACCGGATAGTATTTCCTGAACTAATTCCGCGGTTTGGAGAGGACTTGCTCGAAGAAGCCATCCCGGTTGTTTATAAGAAGATTAAAAGTTATAACCTTCATTATCGTGATAAACAGGGGAATCTTAAGCCCGTGAAATTTGTTTCTTACATCTGGAAACGAATTGACGGGTTTATCGTCGATTATTTA
>CAZBFL010000058.1:0-6666 GCA_964491175.1 uncultured bacterium | reverse complement strand
GAACCGCCTTGAAAAGAACCAAAATGTTCATAGGCCCGGACAAACGTCTCCTGGGATATATCCTTGGCTTCTTCCTGATTGCCGCAAAGCCGGTAGGCAAGGTTGAACACTTTTTTCGCCTCCTGATTGACAATCTCCTCAAAATCAGACGGGTTTCTCTTTTCCATGCATTATCTCTGGCGGTCTGAGCATTAGACACCGGGACCCAAAAGAAAGTTCCCGGCATGGATATATAGTAGCATATTGAGGCGGGTGTCCGGACGAAAACGCTACTCGCGGCAGGCGTCAACAAAAGCGGCGATATTTTCCAGGGGGACTTCCGGTTCCAGGATGTGGGTGGGCGACAGGATGAGTCCGCCGTCAAAACCGAGAGTCTTCTTCCGTGCCCGCACCACCCTCTTTACTTCCTCCGGCCCGGAAAAAGGCATGGTGGACTGGGTGCCGATGGTCCCGTCCAAAACCAGGTGCTTTCCGTATTGTTTCTTGACTTCGTGCGGGTCAATACATTCCGGTTGGACCGGGTTTAAGATGGTCACCCCGATTTCAATCAGGTCCGGGATAATCTCCATAATGTTGCCGTCGCTGTGGTACCATATCTGGATGTCCGGCTTGATTCCTCGGGCGGCCGCGTAAACCTTCGCCCAGCGTGTTTTCATAAAACGGCGCCAGGTTTTGGCCGAAAAGATCATACTCTTCTGGCTGGCCACGTCATCGCCGGTCATGAGCCAATCAACGCCGGCCCGGGACGCCGCAGCCGCAACCTGAAGGTTGCGCCGGGTAAACTGGTCCAGGATGAATTCACACCACTCCGGCCGTTCCGCCAAATCCATCAGAAATTCTTCGTAGCCGCGGACCTGCCAGGCGTTTTCGTACATATGGCCCACCCAGGTAAACGCTGCCCTGCCCTCCCGGTGCGCCTGCCGGACCTTATCGGCCATTCCGGCCTCTTCAAAAACATTCTGACCCGGAAAGGGAAACCGTTCTAACTCCTGAAAATCATTTGCGTTGCGCAGGGGGCTGACGTAACCGGTGAAATGATAGAACTTTGCCGGAACTTCCAGAACGCCAAGAGGGTTGATGAAAGAATCATCCGGCTTATCCGCATCTTCAAAATAGACGGAGTAATCGGGTTTCGGCAGACTTTCCGGCTCCTGCGGCTGAACGCCGGCCGGCCGGTACATTCCAAAATATTTACGAAGGTCGGCGTCCGGCGCCAGGCCATACTTCTCGCACAGGCGCCCGGACAGGTCGGGGGTAAAATCGGCGTAAAAAAGAAAGTTGTCGTGAAGCAGATGGTTTACGGTCGCGCGGAAAATTTCCAGCTGGGTCATGGATAAAGTGTCGGGTCATAGAATTCAAAAGCGTTGTTGGCGTCAAGGTTTACCTCGGTACTCCGTCCGGCGGTTACGGAAAACGGAACAACCCAGACCACGCCTCCCATGCCCACCCGGCGATAGGCGCCGATAAAATAATCGCCCGGCACAAGGTAGCGCACCAGAACTTCACCCTTATTATCGGCGCGTTTGGTAACGATGCCGGAACGAGCCTGGCGTACGCCGGCCCGGCGGCTGTTTTCAATCGCCCTGACCAGGTAGCCGTAACGGTAAAGATGGTATGCCCGTTTCTTATTCCGGCTCTTTTCCGCATCCTGTTGCGCCTGAAAATCAACCAACTCCAGATCAATCCCTCTATCCATAACAGTAACCTGGGCCCCGCTCATCGGAAAAAATTGCCCTTCAAATTCAAGCGCAATTTTAACCGATACCGTTCCGGTTGGCGCCGCATGCAATACCAAAGGTAAAAAAACAAGAATAAATCCAAGTAAAACTAAGCCGGTTGTTTTTTTAATATTCACACTATCCTCCGCAATGACAACTCACTCTCTTTAATAGTATAATAAAAAACAGTATTCGGTCAAATGAAACACACGTCAACCATGCGAAAAAAATACCGGAGCATACCCGAGGAAACGGTACGGCGCCTCTCCCTCTACCTGCGTACCCTGCGTTTTCTGGAAAAAAAGGGAACGCAGGTTATCTCCTCGAAAAGACTTACCAAACACCTCAATATCACCGGTGCCCAGGCGCGAAAAGACCTAACCTATTTCGGGTCGTTCGGTCAAGCCGGGGTGGGATATAACGTGCGCCGCTTAAGGAAAAAAATTGAAGAAATACTCGGCCTGGACCACAGTTGGAGCGTTATCCTGGTCGGCTGCGGAAAGTTGGGCGCGGCCCTGCTTGTTTATCCCGGTTTCCGGCGTTTCGGCTTCAGAATTTTGGCCGGCTTTGACAACAACCCGGCCAAAATAGGCCAAAAGATAGGCGGCGTCCCTGTGCTCGCCGACCAAAAAATGGAAGGATTTATCCGGAAGAACGGGGTCAAGGTGGCAATCATAACCGTGCCGGCTGAGGCAGCCCGGGAGATAGCCCGGCGCCTGTCCGAAAGCGGAATCTCCGCAATCCTGAACTTCGCCCCGCGTTACCTTGCCATCCCGGAGAAAATTCGGATTAAAAGCGTTGATATGGCGATGGAATTGGAAAGCCTGGTCTATTATTTGAAGAACCGGTGATTTAGAACTGAATGACGACGATAACGAGATTGCCGCGGCCTGAGTTCAGGACAGGCGAGACGCCTGTCCTACCGAAGGATTCGCAATGACAGCGGCGCTTACTCGGCCAGGACGTGGGAGAGGCGGAAAGTTTCCCGGTCCAGTTCTTTCTTTTTGCAGGTATCAAGCAGGTTTCTGGTAACCACCTTATTGTCTTCCAAACCGATAAAAAATGCGCCTTTTCCCTCGCTAAGCGCCTCCACGGCCCTGGCTCCAAAAATAAAAGCCAGGTGCCGGCTGCGGGCTGACGGCGCGCCCCCGCGCTGGACGTAGCCAAGAACCGAGTAACGCACTTCACCCGGGTAACCGGCCTGTATCTCTCCGGCAAGCGTTGAAACTTCGGCCGCGCCTTCGGCAATTACCGCAATCATACTCCGCTTGCCTTTTTTTCGCCCTTCCAGGAATTGCGCGATAACCTCTTCCGTCTTAAACGGAATCTCCGGGACCAGAATAATCTCCGCACCGGCAGCAATTCCGACCGCCAGCGCCAAAAAACCCCCTTCCCGGCCCATCACCTCTACCAGGAAGACCCGCTCGTGGCTGGTAGCGGTATCCCGAATCTTATCGATGGCGTCAAGCGCGGTGTTGACCGCCGTATCGAAACCGATCGTCTCGTCGGTTCCGGCGATGTCGTTGTCGATGCTGGCCGGCACAAAAGAGATGGGCATCTTCGTTTCCAAAGAGATGGTCCGGCACGCAGAGAGCGAACCGTCCCCGCCGATAACCACCAGTCCTTCTATCTGCCGTTGTTCCAGTTTACGGTAACACTCCCGGCGGAACTCTTCCTGCCGGAACCCGGGACAGCGCAGCGTTTTCAGGATAGTGCCGCCGTGATTGACGATACCGCTGACCGAACCGTGGTCCATCCGGTGGAAATCATCCTCAAACATACCCTGGAAACCGCGCTCTATGCCCCAGACTTCCCAGTCCAAAGATAGCGCCCGGCGCACCACCGCCCGGATGGCGGCGTTCATTCCCGGCGCATCGCCGCCGGTAGTCAAAACCGCAATACGCATACGTTTTTGTTGTTTTTTATTTGAAAAATACCTGGGCCAGGTCGTACCACTTTTGGTCAACTACCTTTAAGTTGTTGACCGCATCCGAAAGCGGCACCGCCAGAACTTCCTGTCCCTTAAGCGCAGCCATCATTCCGAACTTCCCTTCGGAAACCAGTTCGGCCGCCTTGACTCCGACCCGCAAACCCAGAATCCGGTCAAAAAGGGTCGGCGAACCGCCGCGCTGCATGTGCCCGATTACCGAATGCCTGGTTTCAATTCCGGTCTCTTTCTCGATATGTTTGGCAATCTTTTCCCCCAGGGCGCGCTTCTGCAGGATTATATGGCCAAATTCATCCTTGGCCTGTTTGTCGGATTCCTCATCCTGAAATTCCGCCCCTTCCGAAACAACGATTAAACCGAACTTTCTCCTTTGGTAAACCTTCTTGATATGGTTGACCATCGCGACGGAATCCGTCTTGAATTCCGGCAAAAGAACCCAGTCGGCGCCGGAAGCCATGGCGGTAAAGAGCGCCACCCAGCCGGCGTGCCGTCCCATCACTTCCAGAACCATTACCCGGCGGTGGCTGGTCCCGGTATCTATCAAAGAACGGCAGGCATCCAGGGCCCGGGTCACCGAAGTATCAAAACCGAAAGTATAATCGGTGCCGGAAAGGTCGTTGTCCATCGTCTTGGGAACCCCGACCACCTTGACGCCCCTCTGAAACAGTTTGTTGGCCACGCCCAGAGTGTCCTCGCCGCCCATCGCCACCAGGGCGTCCAGCGAAAACTTCTTAATCGTCGCTTCCACCGCTTCCGGTCCGCCTTCTTTCTTGAACGGGTTGTACCGGCTGGTTCCCAGGATGGTACCGCCTTTGTCAACTATACCTTCCACCTCGGCCAGACCCAGGGGTATCGCGTTTCCCTCCGCCAGGCCTTTCCAGCCCTCCAGAAATCCGATGCATTCATAACCGAACCCCAGGGACCGGTAAACACAACCCCGAATCGCCTGGTTCAAGCCCGGGCAGTCACCGCCGCCTGTCAGCATGCCGATCTTCATTTATCCAACCTCCCTTGATTATTCTCCAAAAGATTAAAAATACGCAGCGCCAGGAGCGCGGCATTCTTAGGTCCCTGCTTACCCAACCCCACGGTTGCCAGCGGTACGCCGGAAGGCATCTGCAGAATGGAAAGCAAAGCGTCAACCCCGTTCAACGGGCCGGTTACCACCGGAATACCGATTACCGGCAGGGTGGTGTGGCTGGCGATAAATCCGGGCAGGGCCGCGGAAAGACCTGCCGCCGCAATGATTACCTTAACACCCCTTCCGGCTGCTTTGCGGCTGAATTCCACAGTTTCGTCCGGTTTGCGGTGTGCCGAGAGAACCTTTATCTCATACGGTATTCGGTTCTCCTTTAAAACTTCTTCTGCGGCTGCAACGTAGGGAATATCCGATTCGCTGCCGACTACAATTACAATTTTAGCCATCAGAACCTCATTAGAAAATTAGGGACAGCCCCCTGATTTTCACTATCCCGCCTAAAATCAAAAATTAGGGGGCTGTCCCTAATTTTCCCAGCCGCTTCAGCGCTTCCTCAATCCGGTTTTCGTCCAGGGTCACCGAAAACCGGACATAACCGTCTCCGCTCGGACCGAATCCGCGGCCGGGAGTCGTTATAATCCCGAACTTCTCCAGGAGACGGGTGGAAAATTGGGTGGAATTCTCTCCGTCCGGCGTCTTCACCCACAGATAAAACGTACCGGCCGGAACCCTGCAGGAAATCCCGATTTTATTCAAACCGGAAACGAGCGTTTCCATCCGGCGGCGGTACATCCGGCGCAGACCTTCGGTAAACTGTTCCGGTGCGGCCAACGCGGCCGAACCGGCGGCCTGAATCGCCTCAAAAACACCTGAATCAAGGTTTTCCTTTACAACGGCAAGACCGGTCAGAACCTTTTCGTTTCCGCAGGCAAAACCGACGCGCCAGCCGGTCATGTTGAACGTTTTGGAAAGAGAATGGAATTCGATACCGACTTCTTTCCCGCCGGGAAACTGAAACAAGCTCTTCGATTTCTCGCCGTAATAGACTTCCGAATAGGCGGCATCCGAGGCCAGGATTATGCCGTGTTTTCCGCAGAAAGAAATGGCTTCCTTCCAGAAATAATCCGGGGCCGCGGCGCCGGTAGGATTGTTGGGATAGTTGAGAAAGATAAGGCGCGCCTTTTTAAGAACGGAGCCCGGAACAGCGGAAAGGTCCGGCAGAAATCCGTTGCCTTCCTTCAGCGGCATAAAGAACGGCTCGCCGCCGGCCAGAATGGTGGCGTTGCCGTAAACCGGATACCCCGGTTCCGGCGTCAGAGTAACCTCGCCCTGGTTAAGAAAAGCGAAGGGCAGGTGGCCGATACCCTCTTTGGAACCGATCAAGGCAACGACTTCTTTGTCCGGGTCCAGGGCAACTTCAAAGCGTTTTTCAAACCAGGCGGCGCAGGCCCGGCGAAAGAAGATTTTTCCCCGGCCCAGCGGATAACGATGGTACTCCGGCCTGGCCGCCGCCGCCTGCATCGCGGAGACCACGAAATCAGGGGTCGGCGTGTCAGGGTCGCCGATGCCAAAATCGATGATATCAACCCCGGATTCCTGTAATTTTCTCTTTTTGCGGTCTATCTCAATGAAGAGGTAGGGCGGCAATTTTTGCAGGCGGTGGTTGGATTCAATATTCATCGCAATAAATCGGCCATGGAATAAAGCCCGGGTTTCTGCTTGCTTAAAAAGAGCGCGGCCGCAACGGCCCCCGAAGCAAAGTTATTTCGGGAAGCGGCTTTATGGGTCAATTCTATGCGTTCGCCGGAAGCGGCGAAGATAACGGTGTGTTCGCCGACGACATCGCCCAGCCGGAGAGCGTGGATGCCGATTTCCGCCGGCTTCCTGGGGCCGGGCCTGCCCTGCCTTCCGTAAACCGCCACCGCGGCCAAATCAGCGCCGCGGGCCGCGGCCACGTTCTCGGCCAACTTTTTGGCGGTGCCGCTGGGCGCGTCAACTTTCTGGTCGTGGTGCGCCTCAAC
>CAZBFL010000057.1:0-6695 GCA_964491175.1 uncultured bacterium | reverse complement strand
GTCCGGAAGAGGTGGGCATTGACCGGCTGCTCAACGCCCTGGCCGCCGGCCGGCTTTACGGGAAGCCCGCCGTGGTAATTGACTGCGGTACTGCGCTCACCTTCGACCTGGTGACCAAAACCGGCGATTACGCCGGCGGCATTATTGCGCCGTCTCCGGAGATCAGCCGCGATTATTTAGCCGAGAAGACCGCTCTTCTGCCCAGGGTGAGATTGACGCCGCCCCGCTCGGTCGTCGGCAAGAATACGGATGAATCTTTAAGGTCGGGACTGGTCTTTGGGTTGGCCGATCTGGTAAGCGGACTGCTGCGGCGCCTGAAGAAGGAATGGCAGCCGGTATTCAAAATAATCGGAACCGGCGGCGGCCTGGCTGTCCTCCGGCCCTATCTTTCCGAAAAGATTATCTTTGACCCCAACCTTACGCTGAAAGGCATCTATCTGACCACGGTGAATAGTGAACCGTAAATAGTAAACGGTACAAAAAATTCACGATATTTGAATCATTTTTTTAATCTGTTCGACCCGGCGTTCTACGTCGGAAATATTTATTTTTTCCAACGCCCCGATTCCAAAATCCTCAACCGTAAAGGAAGCCACCACCGCTCCGTAAATCAAGGCTTTGCGCATCCCGGCGGCAGAACAATCTCCGGTGGACGCAAGGTATCCGGTAAAGCCGCCGCCGAAACTGTCTCCGGCTCCGGTTGGGTCGGAGACGCCGACGGTGGGGAAGGCCGGCGTAAAGAAGAGTTCATCTTTTCCGGAGGCCAGGATTACGCCGTGCTCCCCTTTCTTGATGATCGCAATTTTCGGACCCAGATTCAAGATGTTGCGGCCGGCGGTTATCAAATTTTCCTGACCGGTAAGCATTCTGGCCTCTCCGTCGTTTAAGAGGCATACGTCCGTCTTTTTCAGTAATTTTTTAAGTTCCGGAAGCCGGGTTCTTATCCAGAGGTTCATCGTGTCGCAAACCACCAGTTTGGGGGATTTGACCTGTTTCAGGGTTTTTAACTGGATTTCCGGGTCTATGTTGGCCAGAAAAACATATTGTGAATCCCGGTAGTGTTCCGGGAGTTCCGGCGAATATCCTTCCATAACGTTCAAGGAATAGGAGACGGTTTCGGCTTCTTTAAGTTCTTTTGCGTAACGGCCGCACCACCGGAAAGTTTTGCCCGGCCGGACCTGAAGTCCGGTTGTGTCTATTTTTCTTTTGCCGAATTTTTCAATCTGCGCCGCGGGAAAATCGCATCCGATGACGCCCAGCAGGTAAACCGGCGCAAAGAGACTGGCCGCATAGGAAAAATAGGTTGCGGAACCGCCCAGGACTTCTTTCTTTTCGCCAAACGGGGTTTTGATGGTATCGAAGGCGATTGAGCCGACAACCAGAATGTCCGAAGAGATTTTTTTCACAGGGAGAGTTCTCGGGCGCGGTTTCGGGCCGCCCTTAAGGCAAAGCCGAATATTTTGCGGATGCCGGTCTTTTCCAGAACCAGGACGGCGGCTTCGGTTGTTCCCCCGGCAGAGGTAACCGCAGCTCGCAGTTGTCCGGCCGGTTCGTCTTTGGCCAGCAAGGCGGAAGCCAGGGCGGTCTGCCGCGCCATCTTTGCGGAATCTTTTTCTGAAATTCCGAATTTTTGGGCGTATTCGGCGAGTATTTCCATCAAAAGAAAAAAATAGGCCGGACCGCTTCCGGAGAGGGCGGTTACCAGGTCCATCTTTTCTTCCGCGATTTCGGATACTTCCCCGAAGTTGGCGAAGAGGCGGGATACCGTTTTAAGTTCGGCCGGCCGGACAAACCGGCCCGGACTGAAAAAACTCATCCCGGCGCCGACCTTTATGCCGATATTGGGCATTACCCGCACTACCGGTATTCGGCCCAGTCTTTGTTCCAGGTATCCGGTGGGAACGCCGGCCAGGATGGAGACAACCAACCCTCCTTTTTTGACGGCCGCCATTTCGTTCAGAACGCTTTCTTTGTCCTGCGGTTTTACGGCCAGGAGGCAGATGTCGGAAAGGGAGACAAGTTCCGGTATGTTCTTTGCGATTCTGACCGGGCGGGCCGCGGTTAAGTTTGCGTATTGCCGGGGATTGCGGTCATAGATTAAAATCTTTTTGGCCGCAACGGCTCCGGCTTTCAAAAGGCCGGCAACGATCGCCGAACCCATCTTGCCGGTACCGATAATTCCTAACATAGGTTTTACTCCCCTTCCACTTCACCCACTTTTATGTCGAGGTCGGCGCGGTTTTCAATCCGTTCCACCTGTCCGTCCCGGACCCAGATCACCCGGTCGGAGATATCCAGCATTTTCAGGTCGTGCGTGGCGGTGATTACCGAAACACCCTGTTTGCGGTTCATCTCTTTCAGCAGACCGATTATCTCCTTGCCGGTCTTCAGGTCAAGGTTCCCGGTCGGTTCATCGGCCAGGATGATGGCCGGAGAGTTGGCGAATGCTCGGGCGATGGCCACCCGCTGCTGCTGGCCTCCGGAAAGTTCAAAAGGTTTATGCTGGATACGTTCGCCCAGGCCGACCAGGTCCAGCAACTGCCTTCCCTTGTCCACCGATTCATCGTGGCCGGTTCCGGCAAAAATCATCGGGAGCGTTACGTTTTCAAGGGCGGTCATTACCGGAATCAGGTTGAACGTCTGAAAGATATACCCGATTTTTCGGCAGCGCAGCCACGCCAGTTCAAAAGCATCAAGTTGCGCGACGTCCACTTCGTCAATGTAGACGCGGCCGCTGCTGGGCTTATCCAGGCCGCCGATCATGTTAAAAAGGGTGGTTTTGCCGGAACCGGAAGGACCCATGATGGAGATATATTCACCCTGGTTGATTTCCAGGTCTATGCCCTTCAGCACTTTCAATTCAATGCGGCCCAGCATAAAATTTTTTTTCACCCCGACGGTTCGCACCACCACCTCTTTTTTTTCCGGCATATTAATTTCCTCCTTGAAATATTTTTAAACTTCCCGTCGGATCGCTTCCGCCGGTTCCATTCGGGCCGAGAGATAGGTTGGGTAGATGGCGCCGACAACGGCGATAACTGTTCCCAGGATAACGGAAAAAAACAATAATTTAATAATGGAAAAATAAGGAATGTAAGGGACGATCTGCCCGCCGTAGCGGAAGACAAACGAAATGATGATGGCCAGCGCACCGACAAGGCTGCCGGCCAGGGAGCCCACCAACCCCTGCAGGGCGGACTCAACCAGGAAGATTTCCATAATGAAGCGGTTCAGGGCGCCCAGGCATTTCATCGTTCCAATTTCCCGGCTGCGTTCGCTTACCGCCATGAGCATTGAGTTGGTGATGCCGACCACGCATACCAGGAGCGAAAGGCTTACCAGCCAGATATTGCGGGCCATGGAACCGGAAGCATCGGAGGAAAGGCTGAGTTGAATCGCCTCCGGACCGTTTTTGAGAAGCGCGGAATTGATTGCGCTGCCGGTTAGGATTGACATCAAAAAAGCCACGCCCAGAAAGACGCTGGAAGAGACAACCAGCGCCCGTCCAAACCGAATCCGGATATTGCGCAGGCTCATTTTAAAGGCTTCGCTTTTAGGCAGCGAAAGCTGCTTGCCGATTTTTTTAGCCATTTTTTGACTCCTTGATTAAAAATCCGACGAGAGAACGCTGGGCGAGCGTTTTCAAGTACATCATTACGCTCTGACGGCTGTAATCTTCAGAAACATTGTGTCTTTTTTTAAAATTAGCCACGATTTCCGATACCGGAAGGTTTTGCCGGCAGTCGCGATAAACTTCGGCGCCCAGTTCGTCCAGCACCACCTTTTTTTCCCGCGGGACCACCAGTATGAAAGAAAGCAGGTTTACGAAGAAAGATTTTTTCCGGGGAATGACGATAACCAACTCTTTCCCCTTTTCTTCCGTGCGGACCGCCTCGTTTACCACCACTTTTGCGTTAAGAACTTCTGCCGGCGAAAGCCTGTTTTTTTGCCGCATCGTTAAAATATCAGGACACAACGGTTTACAAACGCCGTTATCGGAGGAACGGTGCGGCCAGGGCCACTAACCCCATGATCATCAGGATTAAACCAACCACCGCGAGCAGGTCGCTCAAACCCTCTTTTTCGTAACTGAGTTTCTGCCTGAAGGTCAGGACAAGCCCTCCGGTAAGGAGCAGGAAACCGAAAATCATCTGGACAACGGAAAATCTGGTTATTTTGTTTTCCTCCTGTTACAATTTTATCCCAGATAAGGGTATTTATGCAATACCCCCCTGAATTGCTTTTAGGGGAAAGATTTTAGTAAAATATATTGACTATGGATAAAATTATCGATTTTCATACCCATGCTTTTCCCGACAAACTGGCGGAAAAAGCGATGAAATCACTGGAAGGAGAAGGTGAAATCAAGGCACACCTGAACGGCACCGTTTCCGCCCTCCTCTCTTCCATGGACCGTTGCGGAATAGAAAAGAGCGTTGTCTGTTCGATTGCCACCAGGCCGGCGCAGTTTGATTCCATATTCAAGTGGAGCCGGGAGATCGGTTCGGGAAGGATTATTCCTTTTCCTTCTCTGCACCCGGACGACCCCGGAATTCCGGACAAAGTCAGCCGGATAAAAGAAGCGGGATTTAAGGGGTTGAAGCTGCACCCTTATTACCAGGATTTTTTTATGGATGAAGAAAGGATGTTCCCTCTTTATGAGGAAATCAGTAAGGCGGAATTGATCTTGCTGGTTCACACCGGTTTTGATTTTGCTTTCTCCCGCGTGGAAAGAGCAGACCCTTTACGGACGCTGAAAATCCACGAAAGGTTTCCTTCGCTGAAACTGGTTACGACGCATCTGGGCGCCTGGGACCAATGGGAAAAGGTTAAAGAGTTTTTGTTGGGCAAGCCGGTCTACATGGAAATTTCCTTTTCGCTTGGGTTGTTGCCTCCGGAAAAGGCCCGGGAGATAATCCTGAATCACCCGGAAAAGTATATTATTTTCGGCACCGATTCACCCTGGACGGACCAGGGAGAAACTCTTTCTCTTTTTCGCAAACTGAACCTTGGCGCGGAAAAGGAGAGGCTTATTCTGGGAGAAAACGCCGTAAATCTTCTGCGGGAATCAGGATAGGATGGAACCCGAAGTGTTCAGGAAGACGCCTTTCAGCTTCATCTCCATGCTTTGAGGACTTTCGGTATACTGCAGGCCGGTTTCTTTGGTAATCACTCCGCTGTTTATCAGATCGATAAGCGCTTTTTCAAAATCCTGCATACCTTCTTCTTTTGCGCCGGATTTAATCGCATTTATGAGTTTTTCGTCCGCCCCTTCGGCAATCAATCTGGAGACGTTCGGGTTTGAGAACATAATTTCACAAGCGGGTGCAAGGTTCATCCCCTCTTTGCAAGATGGTATCAGCATCTGGGAGACAACCGCTTTCAAATGCAAACTCAGGTTTTTCTTACCTGTGCTTGTTCGCTTTGAGGGAAAAAGCTTAAAATCCTTCCGATTGTCTGGGTGGCATTGGTGCTGTGTATTGTTCCCAGGACAAGTCGGCCGGTTTCGGCTCCGCGAAGCGCGAACTTGACCGTATCTTCATCCCGGATTTCACCGAGCATAATCACATCCGGGTCCTGCCTGACGGCGTACCTCAGGGCTTCTTTGAAAGAGTCTACGTCTACTTCCACCTCACGCTGGCTGATAACCGCTTCTTTATTTTTATAAAGGAATTCTATCGGGTCTTCAATGCAAAGGATGTGGCATTTCCGGTTTTTATTGATGTGGTTGATAACGGCGGCCAGAGTGCTGGATTTTCCGCACCCCGCAGCTCCGGTTACCAGGACCAGTCCGTTCAGAAAATCGGCTATCCGGCCGGTCGATTCGGGCAGGTGCAGGCTGGCAAAATCCGGTATGACGTCGGCTATTTTACGGCTGACCAGGGCGATTGACCCTCGCTGCCGGAAAACGTTTATCCGGAACCTTCCTATCCCGGGAACTCCAATGGCTGCGTCCAGGTTCTGTTTTTCTTCAAAAATGCTGAACTTGTCCGGAATGGCTTCACGGACAATTTTGGTTAGATGTTCTTCGGTTAATATCGGAAAATCCGAAAGTTCCGTAAGCGTCCTTCCTATCCTGAAAAAAGGGCGGGAACCGGTTCGGAGGTGGAGGTCGGAAGCCGTTTTTTCGCCCATCAATTTCATGAGGTCGGCCAGCGAAAAATTTTCAGACATATACCCTTAAATTTATCACTTGCAGCGGCCGAATGTCAAATGCGCGTGCTTTGGTTTCCCGGATTGTATATTATTATTGACATTAGGAAAAGTATGATTTACAATGTAATTTAAGAAAGGTCCGGATATGTCGGGTGAATTTCACTGAAAAGACGCTTTGGCGCAAAGCCGGGGGGTAGTGTCAAAAACAAAATGAAAGAAAATGATAGATAAAAGTTTTCATTCCCGCGTGTAGTAAGCGGGAATCCGTTCCTTGAAAACTTGAGAAAGTATCCGTTAATCTTACATCGGTGTCATTGCGAGCCCGTCGGTAGGACAGGCGTCCCGCCTGTCCTGTAGTCAGGGCGCGGCAATCCCGGTTGATTAACGAATTAAGCCGGAATGGAATTACAGGCCATCTGGATAACCTTGGACCACTTATCCTGCAGTTTGGGGATGCCTTCCAGTTCTTTCAAAGGGACCGGGACTTTATATCCCAGGGACGCATGCGGTCTTAAGAAGTTATAGTCGGTAACAAAGAG
>CAZBFL010000056.1:0-6714 GCA_964491175.1 uncultured bacterium | reverse complement strand
GGTTTTATCGGTACCGGGGGCATCGCCAACGCCCATCTCAACAACCTGGCGCGGATGAAAGACGTAGAAATCACCGCACTTTGCGACATCGTCAAGGAAAAGGCGGAAGCCGCCGCCCAAAAGTTTGGCGGAAAAGTCTATCTTGATTACCACCAGATGTTGGATAAGGAAAAATTGGACGCTCTTTACATCTGCGTGCCGCCTTTCGCGCACCAGGACCAGGAAATACTGGCCTGCCGGAAAAAGATTCCGTTTTTTGTGGAAAAACCGGTCGCCCTCTCGCTGGAAAAGGCGCGGAAGATTGAAGCACAGGTTAAAAAGTCCGGTGTCATCACCTCGGTCGGCTACGTGCTTCGCTATATGGATATCGTGAAAAAAACCGCCCAAATCATTTCCGGCCGTTCCCCGGGCCTGATTACCGGTTCTTATTACGGAGAAGTTCCGGGTGCGGACTGGCTGATAAAAAAGAACCGGGGCGGCGGACAGTTGGTGGAGCAGGCGACCCACATCGTAAACCTGATGCTGTTTTTCGGAGGAGAAGTCATTGAGGTCTACAGCCGGCCGTTTAACGGAATAATCAACAAGCGCATTCCCGGCTATGAAGTGGAAGACGCCAGCGCTACCGTTTTCCGGTTTGCGAGCGGCGCGGTCGGCAGCATCAATTGCACCTGGCTCGCTCTCGGCTACAAATCCTCCCTCGGCATTGTAACCGATGGGCTTCTGGTTGATTGGAACCCGATTACCACGATGCAGGTAACTACCGCGGAAAAGAAAGAGGAGTATGCGGTAAAAAACGATTTCGGTTTTGACGAACATCGGGCTTTCGTTGATGCCGTAAAAACCGGGAATCGAAAACCGGTCCTTTCTGATTACAGCGACGGCCTGAAAACACTGGAAGTGACCCTGGCCGCCGTAAAATCGATGGAGACCGGCAAGCCGGTTAAACTCTGATGAAGTATTTATTGATAATCGGCGACGGAATGGCGGATTACCCCATCCCGGAACTGGGTTGGAAAACACCCCTGGAGGCGGCGGCCACGCCCAACCTGGATTCGCTCGCCCAAAAAGAAGCAATCCTGGGAATGGTGCGGACGATTCCCCGGGGCGTGAAAGCGGCCAGCGATACCGCATTTCTCTCTATCGTGGGCTGCGACCCCAGGGAATATCATCCGGGAAGAGGACCGCTGGAAG
This sequence comes from uncultured bacterium, assembly GCA_964491175.1. Lineage (GTDB taxonomy): Bacteria > Ratteibacteria > UBA8468 > MWAK01 > MWAK01 > JAHJUB01. The sequence continues at coordinate 5,523 of CAZBFL010000056.1, read as the reverse complement.
CGGTCAACCTGGGCATAGACCTGCAGAAGGGAGAGGTTGCCTTCCGGGTCAACCTGGTGACGCTCAGCGAAAATAAGATGGCCGACTATTCCGCCGGGCACATTACCGACGAAGAAGCAGCCACCTTGATTAACCTTCTTCAGGAAAATTTCAGCGCCGAGGAAATCTTTTTCCACCCGGGCAAAAGTTACCGCAATATAATGGTATTTAAAAAACCCGCTTTTGACTGGCGGAAATTAATTACGGTCCCGCCGCACGACATTCTCGACAAAACAGTCACTCCATACCTTCCGAAAGGGGACGGGGATAAAATACTGCTTAACCTGATGGAAAGAGCGGGTAATCTTCTTTCAAACCACCCCATCAATAAAACCAGGGTGGACCTGGCGGAAAATCCGGCTAATAACATCTGGCCCTGGGGCCAGGGCGAAAAAGCCCGGCTTCCGCTTTTCCGGGAACGATTCAAACTGGAAGGGGTTACGATTTCAGCGGTGGATATCGTCAAGGGCATCGGTAAAGCAGTCGGCCTGGAAGCCGTCAACGTTCCCGGGGCTACCGGTTACCTTGACACCAACTACCAGGGAAAGGTCGACGCGGCGATTACCGCGTTAAAAACGGTGGATTTTGCCGTCCTTCATATTGAAGCGCCGGACGAAACGAGCCACAGCGGAGAAACAAAACTCAAGATAAAGGCGATTATGGACTTTGACCGGAAAGTGGTCGGCCCGGCGGTTTCAGCCCTGCAGGCGGAGTTCCCGGAATCCCGGGTAATGGTCATGTCGGACCACATCACCTCGCTGCGCCAAAAGACCCACACGCCGGACCCGGTGCCTTTTCTTATCGCCGGAACCGGAGTCAGCGGAAAAGGCGCTTCGGTCTTTTCGGAGAAACAGGCCGCGGCCGGCCGTCTCTACGTAAAAAAGGGCTGGAAAATCATCAACTTATTCTTTGAGGTTTAACCGGTGGCCAGAATAATCATCGGAGCAGGTTCAAACCTCGGCAATCGTCGCCAGAATGTCCGGCGGGGAATGAAGCAGTTGGCTGAATCCGGCGTCAAAATAGTCAAAATTTCCCCGTATCTTAAAAACCCGGCGGCGGAAGGAACAACCGGAGGAGAATTTCTGAACGCCGCGGTCCTGGCGGAAACAGACCTGGAACCGGAACTTCTCCTTAAACTGCTCCATGATATCGAAAAAAATTCCGGGAGACCCCAACCGCACCGACCGAAAGAAGCAAGAAGCCTGGACCTTGACATCATCTATTACGCAAACCGCATAATCGACCGACCGGGTTTGCAGGTGCCGCATCCCAGGCGGCTGCAGCGCCGGTTTGTAATGAAACCGGCGGCCGAGGCGGCGCCCGATTTCTGTGACCCGGTTCTGAAAAAACCTTTAATGGTCATTGCGAGGCGTTTTTCGCCGCAGCAATCTCAACCAAAAAAAATGTTTATCGTTTCCAACATCCCCGATTTACAAAAACGCCTCTCTGCCGTCCGCAAAACCGGCAGGAAGATCGGCTTGGTGCCGACGATGGGCGCGCTCCACGAGGGCCACCTTGCGCTTATCCGCGCCTGCCGTAAAGAAAAAATGTTCTGCGCAGTCAGCATCTTTGTCAACCCCGCCCAGTTTGGACCGGCGGAGGATTACCGCAGATATCCGCGCAACCTGAAAAAAGACGCAAAACTGGCGGAGAAAGTCGGCGCCGGCCTTATCTTCGCGCCGGCCGCAAAAGAAATATACCCGGACGGATACTTGACCTTCGTGGAAGTGGAATCTCTTTCCGGAAAATTATGCGGAAAATACCGGTCCGGCCATTTCCGCGGGGTAACCACCGTGGTTTTGAAACTTTTCAACCTGATTCAACCGGATAAGGCCTATTTCGGCTGGAAAGACGCCCAGCAGTTAATTATCATTAAAAAGATGGCACAGGACCTCAACCTCCCGGTAACGATAACCGGCGTCCCCACGGTCCGGGAACCGGACGGCCTGGCAATGAGTTCCCGCAACGCTTATCTCTCGGCCGCAGAAAGAAAAATCGCGCCGGTTTTATATCAAACTCTTTTACGAATTAAAAACGACTGTGAAAAGCGCGGGAAAAGTTTAAGGAAGACGCTGAAAGAAGCAACGGCCCGTCTGAAAAAAGACCCGCTGCTCAAATTACAATATCTTGAGGCGGTTGATTTAAATACCCTGGAAAGCGTAGGGGATGTTTTGCCTCCTCCCCTCCCGAAATGTAGGGGAGTGGTTACACCCCCTCCCGAAGGCAAAATCCTGGTCGCAGTCGCGGCTTTTCTCGGCTCCACCCGCCTGATCGATAACATATTCGTTAAGTTGTAGTTGCCAAGCTTGCTCGGCATACCACAATTAGTTTTTGTAGTTGCCAACCTTGGTTGGCTTCATTTATGCCTGAAACAACCTATCTTAAGCGGGCGCTGCAGCTGGCAATCAGGGGAAAAGGACTGGTAAGCCCAAACCCGCTGGTAGGAGCGGTCTTGGTAAAAAACAGTCGGATTATCGGAGAAGGATACCACCGGTATTTCGGCGGAGACCACGCTGAGATAGACGCCCTGAAAAACTCGACGGAATCCCCGGAAGGAAGCACCCTCTACATCAACCTGGAACCCTGCTGTCATTTAGGGAAGACGCCGCCTTGCACCAAAACGCTGATTAAAAACCGTATCAAAAATGTGGTAGCCGCGATGGCCGACCCTAACCCTGCGGTTTCCGGCAAGGGTCTTGAACGATTGCGTAAAGCCGGCATCAAAACAACGGTTGGACTTCTGGAAGAAGAAAGCCGAGAGATTAACCGTCCTTATCTTACCCGACTAAAAGAAAGACGGCCGTTCATCGCCCTGAAGATCGCCCAGAGTCTTGACGGCAAGATCGCCGCGCGCACCGGCCAATCAAAATGGATAACCGGGGAAAAAGCGAGAATGTTCGGCCGCAAACTGCGCTTTGAATATGACGCAATTCTGGTGGGCATCAATACCGTCTTGAGAGACAATCCTTCGCTCGACTATCGACAGACCGGAATAACCCAAAATCTCCTGAACCGTAAACGCTACCTTAAGGTAATCCTGGACAGCGAAGCGCGGCTTCCCTTGCAGGCAAAAATATGGGAAGGAAAGAGCAGGGTAGTGGTTGCCGTGACAAAAAAAGCGCCGGCCGACCGTTTACGCTGTCTGGAAAAGAAAGGCGCCCAAATCATCGTTTCCGGCAACCAAACGGTTAACCTGAAAAAATTGCTGGATTTTCTTTACAAACAGGATATCGGTTCCGTCATGGTGGAGGGGGGGGCGGCCGTAAACGGCTCTTTTATTGACGCCGGACTGGTGGACCTGCTCTATCTTTTCCAGGCACCTGTCATCCTGGGCGGCTTCAAGGCAAAAACTTCGGTCGCCGGCCAGGGTTTTCCATCCCCTGATTCGGCTTTCCGTTTACGGCTCAAATCAACCCGTCGTTTTGACGACGACCGGTTATTTGTTTATATCAGAGGGGATTACCTATGAAAATTTTTGTAATCGGCGGAACGGGACACATCGGCCGGTTCTTGATTCCGCAGTTGGTTGAGGACGGACACAGGATAACCGTGTTAGCCAGGGGCCGCATTCCCGTACCAAAGGAAAAGGCCTGGAAACGCGTAATCTTCAGGACGGGTTCTTATCCAAGCGACCAAAAATCCTGGCTTGACCTCACATCCAAAGAAAAGTTCGAAGTATTCATTGATATTCTTGGGGCCGACCTTCCCGGACTTTATCAAGCGGTAAAAAACAGAGCCCGGCATATAATCGTATGCGGCTCGGTCTGGATGCTGGGAACCCCAAAGACCGTTCCGGTTCCGGAAGAGACCCAGGGACCATGCCAATTTAAAGGTTACCAAAAAAGATACAATGAGATTCTGGCCGTTAAGGAAACTGCCCGCAAAGACAAAGTTCCTTTCACGGCAATTCTGCCGCCGAATATCTGCGGGCCCGGCAAAATACCTCTGGATTGCCGGGGCGGGCGCAGCATCGAAGTTCATAAAGCACATAAGAGGGGCGAGCCGGTTCAACTCCCGGAAGGATGCAATAATTTAATTGGGCCCTGCGACGCCTGCGACGTGGCGCAGGGTTTCCGGCGCGCGTTCCGCAAGCCGGAAGCGGCGGCCGATGAAATATTCAACGTCGGTGCGGCTTACGCCCTGACGGCGGCGAGGTTTGTGGAAACCTACGGAGAAATCTACGGCGTCAAGATACCGGTGGAGGAAGTGAGCCTGCAAAAATTTCAGACCGAAGTGCTGCCCGACCATGGAGCCAGTTACCATTTCCTGGCCCACATGTGCCCGGATATAGCCAAAATCCGGGAAAAACTTGATTATGTCCCCGAGTACACTCCCGAGGACACGATGGCACGGGCAGTCGCCTGGATGCACGACGAAAAACTGCTCTAATTCGAATTGTTTTCCCCTCGTGCTTATGCTATTATAAAACCGTATGTTTACCGGAATAATCGAAGAAGTCGGGAAGGTAAAAGAATTCTCCGGGAAAAAAGGCGTTTTGATTCTGCAAACCTCTTTTCCCGACCTCCGGACCGGAGAGAGCGTTTCAGTTAACGGTGTCTGTCTCACCGTCAGCCGGACGGAAAAAGGCCTGGCTTCATTTGACCTTTCCCCGGAAACTCTGCAAAAGACCGGGCTGGGAAGGCTGAAGATTGGTCAGTCGGTTAATCTGGAACGGGCGCTTCGTTTGGGCGACCGTCTCGGCGGCCACCTGGTAACCGGACACATAGACGGAAAAGGCAAAATTCTGGCAATTAAAAAAACCGGCGCCGGCAAAGAGATGACCTTTCTTTTTCCAACGGAAATCAAAAAATACCTGGCCGTCAAGGGCTCCGTGGCGATTGAAGGAATCAGCCTTACCATAGCCGGCCTTTCCGGAAACCGGCTTTCAATCGCGCTGATTCCCTATACTTTAAACAAGACCAACCTCGGAGAAAAACGGGTGGGAGATGAAGTAAACCTGGAAGTTGACATAATAGCACGGTATCTAAAATGAGTATTTCGTAGGGGAGGGGTTGCACCCCTCCCGAAATAGATGGATACGATTGAAAAGGTTGTTTCGGATTTAAGATGCGGAAAGTTCGTAATCCTGATTGACGACGAGAACCGGGAAAACGAAGGAGACTTAATCCTTTCTGCGGAAAAAGTGACGCCGACCGCCATTAACTTCATGGCTTCGCAGGCCCGGGGTTTAATTTGCGTAGCGATGGAAGAAGAACAACTGGAGAAACTCCGTTTGAAACCGATGGTTTCAGACAATACCGCTTTACACGGAACCTCCTTCACCGTTTCGGTGGATTCCAAAAAAGGCGTTACCACCGGCATCTCGGCAGCCGACCGGGCAACAACCGTCAAAACCTTGATCTCCCCAAAAACAAAACCGGAAGACTTGGCGATACCCGGCCACATCTTCCCGCTGCGCAGCCGGAAAGGGGGTGTCCTGGTCCGCGCCGGCCATACCGAGGCGTGCATAGATTTGATGAAGAC
>CAZBFL010000055.1:5846-6742 GCA_964491175.1 uncultured bacterium | reverse complement strand
TTTAATCTGAAAACACTAGAACAAGCCTTAATAATAACAAAACCGGAAAGGAGGCGAGGATACGATGACTACCGTACTCACCACAAAAGGGCAGATAGTTATACCGTCAGAAATCAGGCGCCGGCTGAACATCAAAAAAGGAACCAGGTTTTATGTTGAAGAAAGGGAACAGGAGATCGTTCTGAAACCCGCCACCTCCGGATACTTCAAGAAACTGGCCGGAATCCTGCCCACCAAAGGCAAGCTGTCCAGGATGCTCCTCGAAGAAAGAGCAAAAGACAAGGCGAAAGAGGGGTAATTGATGAAAAAGATACTCGATGCCCATGGCTTGATGACCTTCTTGGAAAAAGAACCGGGCTTTGAAAAGATGCAGGAATTTTTCGTTGTTGCTGCGGAAAAGGGAAATCCTCTGCTTATAACCTCGGTCAACTTTGGAGAGGTATATTACATAATTCTAAGAGAATGCGGCCAGGCGAAAGTACATGAAATAGAAAGGGTAATCAGCGGTTTACCGATAGAGATAGTCAGCGTAGACAGAAATCTTGCCAGAGAAGCCGCTCATTTCAAAGCCGCCAATAAATTATCCTATGCGGATTGTTTTGCAGCCGCTCTGACAAAAATCCATCAAGGAGAACTCATCACCGGCGACAAAGAATTTGTATCCCTGGAAAAACAGATAAAAATCTCCTGGCTTTCCTGAACCATTATCTTGTCTGAAAAACATAAAAAAAGTCAGTACTGTGGTAAAATATAGTCATTGGAGAGGTTGCATAGTCCGGTTTAATGCGGCGGATTGCTAATCCGTTGAGGCGGGGTTTCCTGCCTCCGAGGGTTCAAATCCCTCCCTCTCCGCGAAGTTACGTCAAGTTTTTACGGGAGGGATTTGAACCTTGAAA
>CAZBFL010000055.1:1502-5746 GCA_964491175.1 uncultured bacterium | reverse complement strand
CAACCCAACGCAAACGATGCTCTTTATTCATCGCATCGCGTTTCTCCCTCTCCGCGAAGTTACGTCAAGTTTTTACGGGAGGGATTTGAACCTTGAAACTTCAAGGTGAAGGGTTGCTCACCCACTCGCAACCCAACGCAAACGATGCTCTTTATTCATCGCATCGCGTTTCTCCCTCTCCGCCATCAGCTACAATTTCTGCGGTCATCTTTACTCTTTCGAAATCAGCATCCGGCGGGGTATTATCGCTCATACCCATGACAAACCGGTATCCATGCGGAACCCGGGATAATAAGTCCCTGACATAGTTCTCCAGGTCTTTCCGGCTCCCGCCCTGTTCGCAAAGAAGGACCGAGGGAATGCCGCCCTGAATTACCACGTTGTCACCCACCCGGTCCAGCGCTTCCGGTATCGTAAGTGTTGACATCGGCTTCACCAGAACCGCCTCAACCACATCTATATCGCACTCCGGCACAAACTGAAGCAGATGTTCTGTCCGGCCGCACCAGTGCACCTCAAAAATTTTCCCTCCCCGGTGGAGAACTTCAGCGATTTTTCGATAGTACGGAATAGCGTATTTCTTAAAAATGCCGGGCGGGGTAGTCCACTCGTCCATGTTGTCGCCGTGATTAACAACCAGTTCCGGTCCTGAAGCTATAAGAGAAGCGGCCTCCAGGTTCTTTTGGGTGTAAACCTCCATCAAATCTTCCACTTCCCGGGGGTAATCGGCAAAAAAATAGATGCCTTTTTCCCAACCGGTATCATTCTTGCCGAATTGTATGTAGGGAAGACAAAAAGGCAGGCCCGTCAGAGAAACGCCGTCTTCGCCTACTTCCTTTTCGCTCTGAAGAAACTGTTCCGAGTCCAGAGAATAGTGCGTATGCTCGGCGATGAATTTCACAACCTTGATGTCTTCCACCCGCTTAATCCAGTGTTCGGTAACGAACAATGCGCGCGAAAGGTCTTCGGCATAACGTTGAACAATTTGGACGGCGCCGATTGGCGTTTTGTAATCGGTGATTAAGCAGTTTTTGGTCTCTTTACAGGTCACCTTCACCTGGTCGTCAAATTCCTGCCTGATTGTGCTGGTCCGGGCCCAGATTGTTCCGCCGACTGCCCTGATAATGTCGTTGCGGCTCATATCCCGGTACTCTTCGGGCAGAGTATTGTTGGCCCGGTTAACGGCAAGCCAGTGGTCGATATTGAGCACAAAAGGAAGGCGCTCTCCCTTTTCTTTCTTAAGTATCCGGGTATAATTTTCCCTCCTGGTCATCATTTTTTTAGACACCTCCTTCCGGATATGTTATCATAACCGCAGCAGATTTTAATAGAGAAACGGCCACGCTCAAGCTAAATAATGGCATACCGGTTAACGGAGAAGAAATAAAATGGACATCATTTACCTCAGCCGACAGGATGTGGAAAATCTTGAGATGAGCATGAAAGAAGTTCTGTCTGTCGTTGACGAAGGTTTCCGCCTGAAAGGCAAGGGCAAGACGGAGATGCCGCCCAAGCCCGGCATCCATCCCCGAAAGGATGCATTTATCCACGCCATGCCGGCTTACATCCAGGGACTGGAGGCCGCCGGACTTAAGTGGGTGAGCGGCTATCCTTCCAACATTGCAAAAAAATTACCTTATATCACCGGTTTGCTTATCTTAAACGACCCGGAAACCGGCATTCCCATTGCGGTGATGGATTGCGCCTGGGTTACTGCCATGCGCACCGGAGCCAGCGTGGGCATCTCCGCCAAATACCTGGCGCGTCTGGATAGCAAGGCGGCCGGTATCGTTGGCTGCGGGGTACAGGCGCGAACCAGTTTGATGGCCCTGGTTGAAATCCTTCCTGAATTTACGGCAGTTAAATGTTACGACCTGTATCCAAAAGCCGCAAAACGTTTCATGGATGAGATGGGCAAAATTTTCCCCCGGCTTGATTTTACTGCTTGTAATAATCCCGCCGGAGCTTGTGAGGAAACAGATGTGATAGTCAGCGCCATTCCGATTGTAACCAGCCCAGAACCGCCACTCCGGGCCGGCATGCTGAAAGAAGGCGGGCTGGCCGTTTCTCTTGATTATGATTCCGCCTGGAGCAGCGCCGCCATGAAAGAATGCGATAAATTTGTTTCAGACGATGTCGGCCAACTTTTGTCTACAAAAGAACACGGTGTTTATTTCGGCGGTATTCCGGATCGAATCTACGCCGACCTTGGCGAATTGGCCGCAGGACTGAAACCCGGCCGGCAAAATAATCGAGAACGGATATTTTCCATGAACATGGGCATAGCCGTAGATGATATGGTCACCGCCAAGGCGCTCTACCAAAAAGCGGTGGAACGGGGAATCGGAACAAAACTCCCGCTTTAAATCAGCGGTCTTTGAGATAAATGACGCAAAATCCAACATTGGGCCTGGCTTTCCTGGCCGGAATGGGCTATTTCTTTTCACCCTGCACCCTTCCCCTGGTACCGGCTTATCTTGTCTATCTGAGCGGCATCTCCGTTCCGCAGATGACGGGCCGGAAGCGGTTGGTTGTTCTCCTTAACGCGGCCTCTTTTCTCGCCGGACTTCTTTTTCTCTTTGTGGCGGTCGGCGCCTCAGCCACCCTGGTCGGTAATTTTCTGGCAAGGTACCTGAAGATACTGCGGGCAATCGGCGGAGTAGTTATCGTCATTTTTGGAAGTATGCTCATCCGGAAACCATTATTCCTCTACCGGATTCCGCAGGGAAGAAGTCCGGGCGTCAAACCGGTCGGACTCCTTGGTTCTTTTCTCGTCGGCCTCTCCTTCTCCGCCGGTTGGACCGGCTGCAGCACGCCGATTTTAGGCGCCATGCTGGTAACGGCGGCGGTCAGCGAAACGGTCCGGCTTGGAATCTACCTGCTCTGCGTATTCAGCCTTGGCCTGGCGATCCCTTTTCTCCTGTCCGCATTCTTGCTTGATCTTCTCCTGAAACCTCTCCAGCGAATCCAGCGTCATATGCGTAAGGTTGAAATTGGACTGGGGTTAATTCTTATCGTTTTCGGTTTACGTCTCCTGCTCGCCTTCCTGCCTTTTCGCTTCCCATTTCGCCTTTAGTTGTGATATAATATTTATTTTTACAAAACGGGAGCAGAAATGAGCATCACCTATAAACCCCATAATCGAAAAAGAAAGAGAACCCACGGGTTCCTGAAGAGGATGCGGCGGCCCGGGGGTCAGACCGTCATCAGACGGCGCCGGGCAAAGGGCAGAAAGAAACTGTCAGTCTAATGAAACGCCTTCTGCTTCTCTTTTTGCGTATTTATCGCCGGTTGGTTTCGCCTCTATTGCCTGCTTCCTGCCGTTTTTACCCATCCTGTTCCGAATATGCGTACGAGGCAATTAACCGTTACGGAGCCGGAAAAGGACTTTTTCTGACGTTGCGGCGCCTATTGCGCTGCCACCCGCTTTGTGTCGGGGGCTTTGACCCTCTGAAATAAGAGGGTCCCCCTCACCTTCATCCTCTCCCCGACGGGGAGAGGAATTAAATTCATGGAAAAAAGAGTCGTGTTCGCTTTTATCCTTTCACTGGGCGTCCTGCTCCTGTTCCAGTATTTCCAGATAAAGAACCAACCGGTTAAACCGCAGGCGCCGGCAATTCCGGCCCAGTCAACTTCCATCAACGAAACACAAACAAACCAGCCCGGAATACCCGGGGCGTCCGGCCCGGCCGAAAAACTCCCAACGGAAAAAAGGCCGGTCCCGGAAGGCAGGAAGGTAACCGTTGAAACCGACCTTTACCGGGCGGTCATTGATACGCGGGGCGGACGGCTTACCTCCCTGGCGCTCAAACACTATACCCGCAAAGATGAAACCTCCCTGGAAACGATTCCCCAGGGCGCTTATTTTCCCTTTGAAATTCCGGAAGAAACCGACCTTCTCTTCCGTCCGGACCGGGAAAACCTGTCTCTTTCTGCGGAAGAGAGAAACGGAACCTTAACCCTTCAAGCGGTAAAATCGGGGCGTCCGGTCACCAAAAAATTCACCTTTGACAACCAGAAGTACGGAATCAATCTTGAACTGTCAATGACAGGCGGGACGCCTGTCCTACCAGAGACGGTGGGTAAGGAAACTGCCGAGGAGATATCGCTGGTGGGCTTCAGCCAGGTGCCGCCAACCGGCGCACGAAGTCGAAACCAAGCAATAGAACAGGTTATCGTATATTCCGACAGTAAGCCCACCCGTTTCCGGCCGGGAAGGATCAAGAATGAAGAGCGCCGGATAA
>CAZBFL010000055.1:0-1492 GCA_964491175.1 uncultured bacterium | reverse complement strand
AATTGACACCGCCTATCTGGCCCGAAACGACGGCCAGTACATCCTGACGCTCCTGAAGCCGGACAAATCCCTGCCGGCCGTCCTTTCCGGAGACGCGTCCGGCAGTGTAACCGCCGCGTACACCCTGACGCCGGAAAAAATTAAAAATCAGCGTTTCTATTTTTACTCCGGGCCAACCGATAACGCCATCATTGCGAAAGAAGGCGTCGGCATCGCGCAGATTCTGCCTTCCGGTCCGATGGTGCTCCTGGGCCGGTTCATACTTAAAATACTTACCTTCTTCCACCGGATTATTCCCAACTGGGGCGTGGCCATCATACTTCTGACTATTTTGCTCAAAATTGTCTTCTTTCCGTTGACGCGGCTCAGTTTGCGCACGATGAAGACGATGCAGAAACTCCAGCCCTATCTTAAAGACCTTTCCAAAAAATACAAGGACAACCCGAAGGCGATGCAGCAGGAGATGTTCGGCATCTACCGGCAATACCACATCAACCCGATGGCCGGCTGCCTGCCGATGCTGGTGCAGATTCCCATCTTCATCTCGATCTTCCTGATGCTGAGGACTGCGATTGTGCTGCGGGGCGCGCCTTTCTTTCTCTGGATACGCGACCTTTCCCTGCCGGATGCGCTCCTTACGCTTCCTTTCTGGCCGGGGTCTTTAAACGTCTTGCCTTTCCTGATGGGATTGACGATGTTCTTTCAACAGAAACTTTCCTCGGCGGGCGCAACCGGTATGGCGGCCCAACAGCAGAAGATGATGATGTTTATGATGCCGGTGATGCTGACGGTCTTCCTCTACAAACTTCCTTCCGGACTGATGCTCTACTGGACCGTTACCAACCTCTTTTCCATTCTGGAGCAGGAACTTTCCACCCACAATCTGGCCACAATCTGATAAAAAAAGCGACCCTGAAAGGGTCGCACTACGAAGTGACAGGCGGGACGCCTGTCCTACTTAGCGCACGGCTATTTAAAATATTTCAGGATTCGCGATTTAAAACTCTTTACCGTGGTTTTCGGATTTATTCCCAGAAAGTGATGGTGGATGAAAACACGGCTCTCCCTGATACCGCCGTCCAGGTAGACGGCGCCGATAATCGCCTCCAGCACGTTTGCCAGGTTTGACGGCGTCCGGTGACCCCCCTGCTTCTTTTCGCCCTTTCCCAAAAACAGGTATTTGCCCAGGCCCATCTTTTGCGAAAGAACCGTCAGGTTTGTACCCTGGACGATTTCAGCCCGCCGCTGGGTCAGGATGCCTTCGCTGGCTTCCGGAAACAGTTTGTAGAGACGCTCCGCCGCTACCAGGGAAAGAACTGCATCGCCCAGAAATTCCAGACGCTCATTGGAAGGAACGTTATTTTCGAAAGCAAAGGAAGGGTGCGTCAGCGCCTGAATCAATAATTCCTTGTCCTGAAAAGAGTACCCTAAAATTTTTTCCAATTCCGGTATCTTTTCCCGCGACCGCATAGACATATCAACCCCACAATTG
>CAZBFL010000054.1:0-7055 GCA_964491175.1 uncultured bacterium | reverse complement strand
GTTTATCCCGGCCGGTGTTCTTTATCGCCAGACCGCAGAGCATCCGGTCGGAACGGTCTGCGGAGAAGTTCAAGTCCGCCTCGACCGGGCAGCCGTCCGGGACCAGGGTGAGGATAAGTTCCTTGCGGTCTCTGGAACCGGAAACCTTGCTTCCGGTAACCTTGAAAGAATCCGAATCGATGCGCTTGCCGTTGACCGTCACGCTGAAGAACCTCGGACTGCCCCCTTCCTTCAGGCACTCCTGACGGTTATACTTGTTCTGCAGGCCGGTCAGGCGGAATCCATTTTGCCAGTCAAATGAGTAGCGATAATAACCGTTTTCGATCACGGCGGATTTCCCTTTTTCGATTTTTATGGACGGCGCGGTGGCGACAGTCTTCTCCGCTGCCGGGTAGATCTGGCTGTTGGTCGGCAGGGAATAGGTGGTTTGGAGTTCCGCGTTGACCAGTTTTTCCGTTCCTTCGACGCTTATCCGGTCCAGGTCCAAGCCGCTTCCTGTTTTGCTCTGGCTCGCGTTGAGGTCAAAGATCGCCGGCAGAAAGACGTCGGGGATGTAGGTTTTGTCCGTGGTAAACCCGCACGACTTTCCGTCCAGGAAGAGTTCCGCCCGGTCCGGGGACCAGACAATCTTCAAGTCATACCAGCGGTTGTCCTCCAGGGTACCGGTGGAACCGACCGAAAGCCGCTGGCCGCCGTTCTTGACCAGGCCGAGGTTGAAGTTGCGGTCGCCGAAGGTCTGCAGCATCAGGGAGTTATAACCCCAGTTATCCCGGTCCATAAACCCCAGGTAATAACCGGAACCCTTGTCCCCGCTTATCCGGATGAGGTAGTCAATCGTCGCGTAACGGAAGCGGGAGCGGGAATTGGTATAATCGAAACATTCCGACTCCCACAGCATAAGCACGCCCTTTTCAATGACCGGACCGCGGGCCTGCCGTCCCGGAAGAGAAGAACCAGGCATGACCCTCCAGACACTCTGGTCCAAACCGTCAAAATTATCTTCAAGCAGGACCGCCGCCCTGGCCGCGGCGGCGCTTATCATTATGAAAAAGGACAGCAATACTCCTGTCTTAATAAACCATCTCATCGCTTCCTCCGTGATTTAAGACTTCAGGCATCAGACGCCGGATTTTAAACTTTATACCAATTTCAATACGAACGTATCTTCTGGTTTTGAACGCAATGCGGTATTAACAACCCTTAAATCTTTGCGGCAGACAGCCCCGAGACCCGATGTCTGTCTTTTACATCTCCACTATCCTTTCATCGGCCAGGTATTTACCGCTGAAGAGTTTGATAATCAGGCGTTTGGCCTGGTAGTCTTTAAGGTTGAGGGTTGCTTTGTTGCCGGCGAGCGGTATCTTCCTGCCCTCTTCTTTGCCGGTATCCTGGTCAAGGATGATTCGGATTGACGGGGCAGAAATTTTCCCGGACAAATCCAAATTGACCGTATTTTTGCCCCGGCTGATTTTTAATATCTCCGGGAACCTCGCCAGGCAGACCACCTCCCAGGCCGGAACAGACAGGGAGACAATTCCGGTCTTGGAATCAAGGCCTGCTTCGTTGTCGTAGAGCAGTTCCACGCAGTGGTAACCGGAACCGGGCCCTACCTTCAATATCGGCCCTTCTGCTTTCGCGTCGTTCTTGTTGTAAAGAGTATAGAGCGCCTTGGATGCGGTTGGGAACCGGTTGGCCAGCAGGTTCTCTTTCAGGGTGGGGACCAGGCATTCCGGATGCAGGGAGGAGAAGGCGTCGCCGTTCTCCTTAAACAGGCCGCCGACCGCGGCCAGATAGTCCAGCTGCTCGGCCACCGTGATTACCCGGCCGGTATCCGGGTCCTTGATATCCTGCATGTCGCTCCAGTTATAACCCACGGCGTTGAAGAAGGAGCGGCGGGCGCCGTCGGCAAAGTTGGGACCGTAAGCGAAACATTTTACTTCCGGAACCACAAAACGAACGAAATAAAGACTGTAATTGTCAAATATCTCCTGGTAGGCTTTCAGGTCGCGTTCAAAATTCTTTATCCAGTAACCGTCGATAAACTGCATCAGGTAATCGGAACAGGGGTCTTCTATGTCAACCGTTGCTTTCGGGTTTACGGCCCGGACTGCGGAGACGACCTTCTTCAGGAGCGGCTCCGCGGCCATCGCCGGATATTCGTAATGTTTGTGCTTAGGGTCGTAGCAGACACGAATCAGGTTCATCGTATCCAGGTAAACGCCGTTGGCGCCGGTATCTTTCACGATGCGGGCGTTGGTGGCCGCCACGTAGTCCTGCCAGCCTTTCACCTGGGGGCACATGTCGATCATGCGCAGCCGGTTGGCGCCGAAGTCGCCCCAGTAATCCTTGTCCGGTTGCCCTTGTTCGTTGATCAGGGCCCAGTCCGGGTGCTCCTTATAGATATTGGAGAAGGCCCAGACAAAATAAGGGGTAGCGCCGTACAGAACCACGTCAACTCCTTCTTTGTTGCACTTCTTGATCTGGTCCCGCCAGGCGGCTGCGCCGCCCCAGGATTCTTCGTATTGGTAATCGCCGATCCAGCCGCTGCGGTACCAGGGATAGTCCCGTTTGTCGCCCAGGTGGTCATCTTTGAAATGCTTGCCCCAAACGGCAACCTGTACAATGTTCATCCAAGGTTTGACCAGGTCGGCCAAGACGATCTTGTTATCTTTGAGAAAACCTTTTTCAAAACCGGTGTTCCCGGCGATGTCGTGGCTGACCGGCACGTTAAAGTTATCCTTGTACCACTGCGGGGTGTTAAGCGGTTTGAACCAGGTGTGCAGCCACCTGGCGTAGGAATCCAGGGCTACCTTGAAATCCCCGGCGTGGATGCCCACGACCGCCTTCGGCAGGGAAAGTTCCGCCCCTGGCTTCAGACGGTAGGCGACCGGATAATAAAAAGCGATGGTTGTACCTTTGTCCTGGGAAAGCAAATCTTCATCCTTCAGTTTATTCTCCGGAAACAGCGGCGCATATAAAGGAACCTTTTCCTGCAGGCCGGAGTCTTTCTTTCTTAGGATGATGGTCTTCGTCCGGCCGGAATTGTCTTCAACCCGGGTATAAAAACCGCCGCCAAGGTTGGGGTTAAAGATGGAAACCAGTTGGATCGAACCCGGATGGTTGCTGTAGGTAGCCTGTAACTCATACGGCTCATTACCGCACCACCCTCCCTTGTAGGGAAAAAGGTAATAATTGTCCCCGGGGTTGTCTCCGATTGCCACATGTTCGAAGAACGGAAAAAGCACCTTGATTTCCCTGCCTTTGCGCTCAAGGTTGACGAAAGAGAGCCCCAGCGAGATTTCGCCGGAGTTGTCGGCCGAAACGGAGAGGGTTCCATTCACCTTTTCCGCCGGACAGGCAAGAGATAAGGTTGCTTTGTTTTTGGAAACCCGGCAGCCTTCCACCTTGAAGTCCTTTGTTTCCAGACGTTTTCCGTCCACCCAGACGAAGAAGAGCCGGGAATCCGGCTTCTCTTTGGTCAGACATTCGGTCCGGGTGTATTTGTTGTAGAGGCGGGCGAGGGTGAGGTAAGGAGCGGTGTTGAATATGATTTGATAGTGGGTGTTCGCAACCTCCAGCACCCCTTCCTTGAAGACCATCTGGAGGGGCGCCGCCGCGGGCTGGCTCGCCGGGGCAAGGGTAACCGGCGGGACCTTGACGCCCAGCCGGCCGAAAGAGAAGTTCATCTCCGGAGTGGCGGCTGAAAAAGATACGCCGCTGAAAAGAAAAAAGAGTGGCGCAGCCAAACACAAACAATGCCATAAACTTTTTTTCGTAACCATGACATCCTCCTGGCCGGCGCCTCCGCCGGCTAAAAAATCCCGGCGGGCTTAATCGGACTTCTTTTCGGAGCCCGGTCCGGGCGTGTGTTCCAGTATGAAGCGGACGATCGGTTCCGGGTCGGTCAGGCCGTGGGGGTGGTGTCCCATCCCCTTTTTAATCATAACCGTCACCGGTCCTCCAAGTTTTTCATAACGTTCTTTGACGATTGCGCTGTTCTCCTCGTAGGGCACGGTCTGGTCGGCGTCGGCGCAGAGCAGGAAGAGCGGAACCTGCGCCCTGGCCAGCGGCCGGAGGTTGTCAATCGGATTCTTTTTATATGACATGGCCTGCGTTTCCGATTTGAAGTGATAGTCCCGGATGAGTTCCTGCCAGTCCGGCGGACTGCCGGCGCTCTTTCCCTTGCCGCCGGGCCAACTCTTGAAATCGCACACGGCGTTGTCCCCGTAAATACAACTGACTTTTTCCGGGTTGGCCGCCGCCCAGTTGAAAACATACAACCCGCCGCGGCTCAGGCCTTCGAGAGCAGCCTTCTTCGCCAGTCCGTAATTTCCGGTCAGTTCCCGGTAGAAGACGTCCCAGTGCGCCAGGGCGTCCGGGCACCCAAAGGTGTTGCCGACCGAGATATAGGCCAGGTAAAAACCCCGGGCCAGGAGCGCCAGGTCGGTCTCCGGGAAGGCGTCAAAGACCTCCGCCCGCCAGATCCACGGCTTGCCGGGAGCCGGTCCTTTAGGCACGACAACAATCGCCGGGCACCCGTCTACTTCAAAATCGTAACGGTCGTAACCGTGATATTCGCTGCGCGGCCCCGGGAACGGCTCCAGGACACCCAGCGCCGCCAGCATAGAATCGGCCGCCAGACGGTTGCCGGCCTTATTCAAATGCACGCCGTCTTCGGTAAATATACCCTGGGAAGCATTCTGCGGATTGGAGGATTTAAGACGGGAAAGGAATATCCGTCGCAGGTCAAGCAGTTGGGACCGGGTCGCAGCAGCCACCCGGCGGCTGATCTGCGCATACTCTTCGAGCATCGCGTCATGGGGATTTGCGCCGTCGGCCTTTTCGCCGATGACCGAAGGCGTGCAGAGAATGACCCGGCTGCCGGCCGCCTGGATCCGCTTGATCAGGTCTGTCAGGCCGGTTTCAAAATCCTCTTTGGTGGTACCGCGATTCTGGTCCCAGTGCCAGACGTCGTTTATGCCGATGTATATCACCACGATCGTCGGATGCTGCGCCAGGACGTCCCGGTCGAGGCGGGCCAGGAGGTCCGGGACACGGTTGCCGCCAATCCCGGCGCCGATGACCGTCAGGCCCAACCCGGCGCAACGGGCCTGGAGCATTTCATTCACCAGCGTCACGTACCCTTCGGGTCCAACACCGGCCTGGGTGATCGAATCACCCAGAAAGACGATCCGGTCCCCGCGGTGCAGCGAAGCAACAACGGAATCACCGGTTGTAGCCGATAACGGCATAATCGAAATTAAAGCGATAATAAAAACCAACCCCAACACGTAAAAACCCCTGCCGCTCATGACTACCTCCGGTGGAAACGAAAGGTACCCTTATTCCTGGCAGCCGCGTCCTTCAGAGGGCGCAGGTAGAACTGCGGCTCTCTTTTAAAAAAATTCCAGATTACGCTTCAGGGAATTTTCGGTTGGTTCTTTTTCTCTTATCTGGAGAATAAGTTCTCCCGCAAAATTCTTACGGGAAAGAAATTGCATCGTCTTCCGGTAATCCGCCGGCTTGTAGTAACCGTCCGCAAGCGGCTGGTGCAGGAGAAGCCGGTGCCAGACCTTGTTGTACGGACCGGGGTGGTTGGCCAGGTAGATAACGTCCAGACCGTGTTCCAGGTAAAAAGCAGCGACTTCTTCCAGTTTGAAAGGATGCGCGCCGTGCGCCACCATCTCGTTGGCGGTATCCAGCGCCCAGGATATCCGGCCGGAAAGGCGGCGTTCAAAGGTCGCAACCACTTCTTCCCGCTCGCGCCAGGGGCGCCAGGGCCAGACATGTCTTTCCACCACCCGGAATTTGTCCGGAGGTATGCCGTCCCAGATGGACCAGAGCCGGCCGGGCACGTTGAGCAGGACGACTTTCACCTTCTGCGTTTCCGCCAGGGGCAAAACTTCCAGGAGCGAACCGAAAAAAGCCTGGTCGTGCACCTCGTTTTTGACGAAGTCTTCGGAGGTGGTGCCGGCGTCGCAGACCAGCCTGGCTGCGCCCAGTTCCGCCGCCGACTCCAAGCACCGCTTCAGGTGTCCGACCGCACGGTTGTGGTCTGTCCGGTTCAGGGAAGCCAGGTTTCCGAAATTGACCGGCACCAGGTCGGTCACCGTTGAAACGGAGACACAGTCAACTCCTTCGCCGTCCAGCACCGTCTTTAACTCGCGCCGGCCCGCCGCGGAAAGCGCAACCAGGGGCAGGCCGTCAAACTCTATCCGGGATGATCCGGCGGCGGCAACCTTTCTGACCGCATCCGGCAAAGGGTCCCGGTAAAAATAGGCGGCGTTGACCGCTAATATCTGTCTTTTCATTTACGCTTCCTCCATAAACCTGACCACCGGCCGGTCGGTTTCCAGTTCGATGATATAGACGTTGAAATCCGCGTTATCGGAGGGAAACAAGGTAACTTCAACGCTCCCGTCTTTCAGGCTAAGTTCTTTCTCTCCGCGCATCAGGTCAAGCGCCTTTGTTATCACGCCGCCCTTCACTTTCACCCGGGCGTAGAGTATCGCCGGCTCGTTGTTGATCAGGGTAACGACCAGTTTATCCGGTTGTTCCGTAACGTTGGTCAGGTATTGAATAGAGACCGGACGGGCCGCTTTTCCGGCGGTTTCCAACGGGTCGCGGAAAGCGGTCACCTCCACCAGGTTAAGTTGCGCCAGGTAAGGAAAAATTACGTCCCTGACCCCTTCCAGGAACCGGTACGGCGAACCCAGCGGTTTGTCGAAGAAATTGTAGGTGTTTGTGTCAAGGAGGGGGTCTGCGCCCAACAGGGGGTGAACCTCTTTTACCTTTTCACCCAAGCCGAAATCAGGCAGGATGGTGAGGACCTCTCCGGCACCGACCTTCTTTCTGACCACGACGGGCGCCTTGGCCTTCGTCTCCAGCAGGACCTCTCCGGCTTCAATCTTGACCAGCGGCAGATTGAAAGCGCTCTCCCGGTAACTGGCGCCGGTCTTTTTGTTGCGGCTGTCTTTCGCCCTGACTCTTTTACCCGAGGGCGTAATACCGCAAAACTTCATGGCTTCCGGGCCCAATTGATTCAGGGACCAGAC
>CAZBFL010000053.1:0-7060 GCA_964491175.1 uncultured bacterium | reverse complement strand
AATTAATAATTAAATAAAGTCAGAAAAACCATAAAAATACCGAGAACCGCTAATCACAACCTGACGAAAGAATGGAATACTAAAATTATCCTGAGTTTAATTAGAAAACAAGAATCAATTTCCCAGGTGGAGATTGTTAGAAAGAGCGGCCTTAGCCCCGGGACGGTTACCAATATTACACGGAAACTCAGGAAAAACGGTTTTATTAAAAATATCGGCCGGGGTCTGTCAAGAGGCGGGAGACGACCGGTAATTTTTCGCCTTAATGCCCAAGCCAGGCATGTAGTCAGCGCTGTTTTTTTAGTTGCGGAAACAAGAATAGCAATCCTGGACCTGAATGGCAATATCTTAAGAAAGACTTCATTTCCCACCCGGTACGAAAAGGGCGTAGAAACTGTCTTTGGTGATTTTAAAAAACAGATGAATTTGCTCCTTTCGCAGACATCAATTCCCCGGAACAAGATTGAAGCCCTCTGCGCCAGTTTTGAAGGCGTTGTTGACGCCGACAGAGGTTTTCTGGTTATTTCTACCCATTTCGGCTGGCAGAACGTTCCGGTAAAATCCATCCTGGAGAAGATGACCGGGCTTAAGATATTTGTAGAGAACGAGGGACGCGCGGCGGGCTTGGGCGAACACTGGTTTGGCGCCGGGAGGCAAGTAAACAATATCCTCTGCGTTGATGTTGATTCCGGCATCGGTTCCGCTTATATCTACAACGGACAAATTTACCATGGCATACATCAAATGGAGGGTGAAATAGGCCACAGCGTTCTTGTTCCGAACGGACCTCTTTGCCGATGCGGCAAGCGCGGTTGCCTGGAAGCGCTTTCGTCCGGTTCGGCTATTTTGAAAAGAGCCCTGGAATTCCTTCGGGAAGGCGAGAAAAAAACTGCTATTCCGAAAGAGATAAGCCGGTTACCCGAGCGACAGGCAATCAAGCTGATTTTCCAGGCGGCAGAACAGAAGGATAAATTCGCCATCCGAATCTTCCGGGAAGCAGGGCAGTATTTGGGGTTAAGCATCGCCAACATCGTAAACTATATGGACCCGGAGATGGTTATTCTGACCGGTTACACAATCGAAGAGGACCCGGGTATTTTTTTGAAGATAGTCCAGGAAGAGTACCGGAAATTGGCGTTCGGGAACGAATTGAGAAAAGTAAGCATAGTGAAAAGCATTTTGGGCGAAGACGTATTCCTGATAGGTACCGCCACCCTCGCTTACCAGAATATTTTTTCCTTAATGATGTAGTTTAACCATAATAATTAGACAGGGATAAATTATGTTACATTTACGCGACAAGGGAATCCTGAAAGAAAAGACCGAAGAACTGCTCCGGGATGTCGGCATGAAGGTTGAGAGCGATGAACTTAAATCCGTGATGCTGAAGAAGGGCTGCCGGGAAGCGGCCACCGGCCGGGTCAGGATACCGGCGGAAATTATCGCGGAAATGTCCGACTATCAGAAAAAAACCCAAAAAGAAGATGATGAAGACCAGAACCTCCATTATTTCTGCGGAATAGACTGGGCGCATCACCTCATCTGGAACGGACAACGGGAAACTATCAAGAAAAGATTGAAAAATGAGTTTTTGATGTCCGCTTTCGACTGCGGGCCGACCGTCTATTACGATTACGGGCAGAAAAAGAGGGCCCCGGTTGATACCGAAATATTCACTCAAATAAAAAAGTTCGCCCAGGCAACCCCGGAAATCGGCTACATCAGCACCTGGTACCGTCAGGACGTGCCGCCCCAAACAGAGCGCCTTGAGTCGCTTGTTCTCGGGCTTAAATACACTGACAAACTTGACGGGATAGAAGCCATTTATCCGAATGTAATCAAGTACCTGAAAGAAGCCAGCGAAATAATTACCGGGATACCCGGCAATTCAAGCTACCTGGCCGGTTCCGAGTGCATCACTTCCCCTCTCATCCTGGAAAAGCGTTCCGCGGAGGATATCCTGGAGAGGTCCAGGTGCGGCGTTAAAAGGTACCACATCGCTTCCATGCCCACCATCGGCGTGGCTACCCCGGTTACCGTTGCCGGCTCGGCGGTGATGGGCGCCGCCGAACTGCTGGGCGGGATGGCCGCCTGTTTTCTGCTTGACCCGGACTCCGACCTCAGCAGCCGGATGATCTCCCTGGTGGTGGATATGCGCACCGGAAATTCCGTCTGCACCGGTCCGGAAGTGGCCGAAGTCAACCTTGCGGTCCGGGAACTTTTTGACGAATTCTGGGGAGGCCACTGCTGGGTGGAGGTCCTGATCAGCCCTTCCGCCAGGGAACCGGGCCTGGCCGCGGTCTTTGAAAATTTATTCGGCGGCTGGCGGACTGCCAAAATCCTGGGAAGACCGGAAATACCCTATCCGGGCATGGGCGCCCTGGGAGACGGCGGTATAGGCTCGCCCGCCCAGTTTATGCTTGACATGGAAATCAGGAAGGCGCAGTTCAGTGTCAAGGACAGCATTTCCATAGATGACAACGAACTGCCGTTTAAGGAAATCTGCGCCGTAACCGGAGAAAATAAAGAGTTCTTGAGCCACGAACATACGCTGGCCAATTTCCGGAAACTCTGGTCTTCCGGGATTTTTGATTTTAAAGCGCTGGATGAAAAGAGTATTCTTGACAAGTGCGAACAGTCCTGGCGGGACAATCTCAAGCGCTATCAGCCTCCGGAATGGCCGGCAGAAAAAACAAGAGCATTGGAAAAGATGCTGGCCAGGGCCAAAAAAGAATTCCTGGGGTTTTAGTTCCTGGCGTTCTTGAATTTACATAATAAAATCAGATTTTACATGGGAAGACCGCAAAAATGAAAAAAATCCGTCTTGGCCTGGTTCGTTGCAGCGATATCCACGGCTATTATTACGGAGTGATGCTGGCTCCCTGCGACCCGATGCTTCTGCTTGAGAAGTACTACGTTGTCCACTACTACGCCAGCAATATCTACAATCCCAAAAAGTTGACGATGCCCAGGGTCCCGGGTTTTGACCTGGTCAAGGTCTGGGATTATGACATCAGCCGGGCAAATACCTTTGCCGAGGTATTCCGGGAAAAACCCCGTGTTTGCGAGCGGCTGGAGGAGATGACTGAAGGCGTAGATGCCGTTTTTATCTCAAACGGCGAACGGGACGGCTCCGACCATTTGAAACTGGCTACCCCTTTCCTGAAAAAAGGAATCCCGACTTTTGTCGACAAACCGTTTGCCGCTACTTTCAAAGACGCCCGGGCAATTGTGAATCTGGCCGAAAAATACAAAGCCCCGCTCTTCAACGCTTCTATTTTAAGCTATGTGCCGGCGGCGGATTATTTCAAGCAGAGGTTTGCCGAAATCAAGCACGCCTATTATCCGGTCCCGGCAGACAAACCCCGCCTGCCGATCGGGTTGGGCGTTATTAAGGGCGTGGGCGGCGCTTTTTCCCAGGAGTCAGCCGGCACGGCGGTTACCGGCGGACTTTCGGAGCGGATGGCATATTTGATTCATGGTGTTGCCCTGGCTCTTAACCTCTTCGGCACCGGAGTGGAATGGGTTGAGGTGATGGGCGAAAATCCGCTGGAATACACGCACCTCCGGCTTGAAAGCGGGATGGAGGTCATGATTATTAACACCTCAACCGATATTTTTCCGGAAGCCTGCAGTTTCTTTGCTTCTGTTTACGGCAAGTACGGGGCGGTCCATTCCAACCCGATCGGCGACCCGGAGTTTATCGGCGGCGGCGAAAAGATACTGAGGGTCTTCAAGGAAATGGTCTTGACCGGCAAGCCGCCGGTTTCTTACCGAAACTTTCTGGAGCACATTGCGGTGATTGAAGCCGGGCTCCTGGCACAAAAGAAGGGCGGTCGGGTCTACCTTAAGGACATCTGGAAATGAAAAAAAAGGAAGGTTTACCGGTCGGGAAAGAATTGCTGGAAGCGTTCCGGCTGATGTGCCGGATACGATTTTTTGAAGAGCGCGCCAAAGCGTTATACAAAAAAAACCTGCTCAGCGGCAATTTCATGGGCGCGCTGCATACTTACGTCGGCGAAGAAGCGGTTGCCGTGGGTGTCTGCCTCAATCTTGCCAAAGATGATTATGTTTTCAGCACCCACCGCGGGCACGGCCATTTCATTGCCCGGGGCGGGAGAATCGATAAAACGCTGGCTGAACTGCAGGGAAAGGAAACCGGTTACTGCAAGGGCCGGGGTGGTTCCATGCATCTTTTTGACCCGGCAGCCGGTTTTATGGGCGCCAACGGCATTGTAGGCGGCGGAATTCCCCAGGCAATCGGTTCCGGTTATTCCGCCCTTTACCGCGGCACCGACCAGGTGACGGTCTGCTTCTTCGGAGACGGCGCGGCCAGCCAGGGAACTTTTCACGAATCCCTTAATATGGCAGGGCTCTGGAAACTGCCGGTTGTCTTTGTCTGTGAAAATAACTGCTACGCGGTAACTACTTGTGTCGGCGATACCATTTCCGTTGCCGATGTGGCGCAGCGCGCCGCCGGGTATAACATGCCGGGCAAGGTGGTGGACGGCAATGATTTTCCGGCGGTTTATCGGGCGGCCAGGCAAGCCGTTGCGCACGCCCGGGAAGGAAAGGGACCTTACCTGCTTGAGTGCAAGACCTACCGGGTGGACCCTCACTGCATGGTTCTGCCGGAAATGCGCACCGAAGTTGAATTAAGCGAGTGGAAGATAAAGAACGACCCGATTGCCCGGTTCGGGAAATACCTTAAAAAAGAAAAATTGGCCGGCGAACCGGAACTGGAAACCATCCGGAAAGAAGTCCTGTCCGAAATCGATGACGCCGAACGTTTTGCGCTGGCAAGCAAATTTCCGGACCCCGGGGAATTCAAGAGAGAAACGGGTATTTAAATAATGAGAGAGATAAAGTATATTGAGGCGTTGAATGAAGCCTTGTTCGAAGAGATGAGGCGCGATAAAAATGTTTTCGTTGTCGGAGAAGATGTCGGTCCCCTGGGCGGAGGTTACGGCGTTTGCAAAGGATTGTTCGAGGAGTTTGGCCCGATGCGGGTCAGGCAGACACCGATTTCTGAATCCGGCTTTACCGGTCTGGGTGTCGGCGCGGCGCTGACCGGCCTGCGTCCGGTCGTGGAAATAATGTATTTTGATTTTGTCACCACCGCGATGGACCAGATCGTTAACCAGGCGGCCAAACTGGTCTTCATGTCCGGCAATCAGCTTAAATTACCTCTGGTTATCCGGGCTCCTTACGGTATCGGTACCAGGGAAGCGGCCCAGCACAGCCAGAGTCTGGAAGCCTGGTTTGTCCATTCCCCGGGCCTGAAGGTGGTGATGCCCTCCACCGCCTATGATGCCAAAGGATTGCTCAAATCCTGCATCCGCGATGACAGTCCGGTCGTCTTTATTGAAAACCGGGTACTCTACTTTAAGAAAGAGACGGTTCCGGAAGGTGAATGGCTTATTCCTCTGGGCGAAGCAGATATTAAGCGGGCGGGCAGCGATATTACGGTGGTGGCTCTTTCCAACATGGTGCCAAAAGCTTTGTCAGCGGCGGAAGAACTATCTTCGGAAATCAGCGTGGAAGTGATTGACCCCCGGACCCTTGTTCCTCTGGACATCAACCGAATCGTCAATTCAGTCAAAAAGACCCACCGGCTGCTTGTGCTGCACGAAGCGCCGGTAAGGTGCGGTTTCGGCGCCGAAATTGTCCGTCAGGTAGTCCAGGAAGCGTTTGATTACCTGGATGCGCCGCCCCGGGTGCTCGGCGGACGAAACACCCCCATTCCGTTTTCGCCTGTCCTGGAAGATGTGTGCGTGCCCCGAAAAGAAGAGGTCGTTGAAGTCATTGAAGAACTGGCAAAGTAATCTCTATGTGTCCATGACCATTAAGTTAATAAAATGGGTGAAGAATTGCCGCCGTACGAGGACCACGCCAGTCTCTGGAAAAAGGAGTTAAAAGATTGGGTTCCGGATGTTATCTTTGATGCGCACGCCCATCTGGGTCCTCCGGAAATAGTCGGCCGGATAAGCGCCGAACGTTTGAAACTGCCGCTTTCCACTTTTACCAGTTTCGACTGGGCGGCCGCGGCCGGTTTTTACCGGGAACTTTACTCCGGTAAAAAGATTGCAGGACTGGTCGCTTTCGGGTTTCCGCAGCAGGAAGTGCTGATAGACAAAGCCAACGATTACATCGCAAAACTGATGCGGGGCAACCCGGAGGTAAAAGGCTTCATCCTGTCCGAACCGCGGGATATCAGCCGGACGATTGAACAATTTGAAAAAGCAGAGGAGATGGGAGTCAGGTTCTGCGGGGTAAAGCCGTATTTTGACCGGCTGGGAAAGAGTAATTACGAAACCACCATGCCGGAGTTCATTCCGAAAAGACTGCTGCGGTTTATGGAAAGAGAAAAACTGGTAATGATGCTGCATACTTCCGGCTTGGGAATGTCCGAACCGGCCAACCAGGATTTCATAAGTTCGGTCGCGGAAGAATACCCCGGGATTAAGATCATCCTGGCGCATATGGGGCGTTATCTTGAACCTGAACAGTTCCTCTCTTTCCTCGACTCAGCCGTGCTTGACTCTCCTGCCGTATTCCTGGAGATGTCGTCGGCAACCGGCCGGGAAGTATACGAAGGGGTTCTCGGACGCAGGGATTTATGGACCAGGCTGCTCTTCGGCTCGGACGTTCCGTTCGGCCTGATTACCGGGAAGGAATACTGGTCGCCGGAGACCGGCCCCACCTTTCTTACCCGCAGCGATTATGCCTGGACCGAACCCCGGCTGAACAGAAAATTAGCGGCGCAGCGGAGGAAAATGACCTATAACACCTACCATGTCATCAAGGATTTTAAAGACGCCGTGGAGGGGCTGGGCGTCACAAAAGAGGAGAGGGAAGAACTGAAGCAGAACGTCTTTTTGAAAAATTGCCTGAGGATTTTTGAAGCATAATCAGGCGGGGAGAGCAAATGAGTACGCCGAAGGAGAAGAAGAGGATTGCAGAATTAAAAAGGGACGCCCGGAGATACATCATTCCGCATTTTGCCAATTACGAACTCCTTACCCGCGAACCAAAGATATTCGTAAAAGGAGAAGGCAGC
>CAZBFL010000052.1:0-7243 GCA_964491175.1 uncultured bacterium | reverse complement strand
GGATTGTTCTCTTTAAGATTATTTTTCTGTTTCGTTTTTATTTAATGTACTGCCTGTCTTGGCACCCAATCAGAACGACCGTAATTATTACCTTCAAGAATTCGTACTTTAGTCCTTTCCAGCCCAGATTCTAAAACCAAAACTTTCGTTCCGGTTATGGCGCTAAAAATCCTACCAGAATAAAGTAATTTATTATACCCGATTGTATCGTGGGCCGTTACCGCAGCCATAAGTTCTTTGTATGTTTGTTTGTTTTTGGATACCCACGCAGGATATTGACCATCGCCAAGTTGTAGTCTGGCTTCAGCCCCTATCATGCCCGAAGGAAGTTCGTCCGGTCTTGTGGGTGGAGCGTCTGAAGGCGGATGAATCACAAGAACCACAAAAAAGACGATAAGCCCAATTATAATCAACCAAACGACCGGATATGGAATGTTAACGGGTTTTGCTGGCCGGTTTCTCTCTTCTTCCTTTTCTTTTTCTATCTTTTTCTGCACCTCAATTCTCGTTTTTTCCTCTTTGTAAATCTTTTGTCTTTCTTCCGGCGTTAGTGTGCTTTCCGCCATTTTTTCTTCTCCCCGGTTATCTCTGGAACTTATTTACAGTCCAAAGAATTGCAAATGCCACAACGAAAAAAGTCAGCAAGTCCATTATATATCTATTTCTTGACCGCTTAGTTATTAAACATTTTTGTCTACTTTTTTCTTGAGACATTCAAGAAATTCTGAATTTATTTGAAGTCCCAAACTTTGCGCTTTGTTAGCATCACTCTGGGCTTTATCGTATTCTCCTTTTTTGTAGTATACTTCTGCGCGGGTTTCATAAGCAACACCACATCGCGAATCTAATTCGAGCGCTTTTGAACAATCCAATATCGCTTTTTCATATTCCTCTTTTTTAAGATAAACACAACCGCGATTATTATAGGCTATCGCGAGTTTTGGGTTAATTGTTATTGCCTGGGTATAATCGGAAATAGCTTGGGATAGTTCCTCTTTTTGAGAATAGTCAATTCCCCTGTTAACATATGCAGCCGCGAGAGCTTCAATGAATTCATTTTCTATTTGGCAACCTAAGTTTTTAGCTTTATTTATATCTTCCCACGTTTTGTCGTATTCTTTTTTCACGTAATATGCGCAGGCTCGGCCCTGATAAGCGCTGGCGTTTACGGGGTCAGTTTTTATAACTTGAGTAAAATTAACGATGGCATTATCAAGTTTTCCTTTTTCATAGTTTTTATTGCCTTGCAAATAATGCATGTAACACAAATATTTTCGAGCTTCGATATCGTTTTGATTAATTTCTATCACTTGTGTATAGTCGTTTATGGCGCTTTCATATTTTTCTTCACTCCCGTATGCAACTCCGCGTAGGCGAAGGGCGTTGATATTTGTTGGGTCAACCTCTAATGCGAAATTATAATCAGCAATAGCTTTGTCATATTCTTTTTTATCGCAAAACACTTTTCCGCGGCAACAGTAAATATCTGGCGAAACCGGGTTCAATTTTATTGCTTTAGCAAAGTCAGCAATAGCTTGGTTGAGTTCTCCCTTTTTATGATATGCATTACCTCGGTTTTGGTATGCTTCTGAAAGTTTGGGATTGATTCCTATCGCCAAAGTGTAATTGGCAATAGCCCTTTCTAATTCGTTTTTATTGAAATATGCAATTCCGCGGTTGATGTATGCCGCCGCTTCTTTTGGATTTATTTCGATAATCTGGCTAAAATATTTAATCGCCAAATCGAAATCCTTGCAATCCAATGCATCAGATCCTTTATTAAACAAATCGTGTTCGGTGATTTTTTCTGCCATTTCTTCCCCACTTTTGATTTGTTGAAACAAAAAAATCAAAACGGACTTAATTTATAATAGGCGTTTTTAAAAGTTTTCTGAAAGTCCTCATTCGTTTCGTCTTTAGCGATCGTGAAAGGGGCGCACTACGAAAGAGACAGGCGGGACGCCTGCCCTCCGACAATGCGTGCGATAAATCGCACCGCTACATTACGTTGATGAATCGAGTTTTATCTTTTTATTCTATTTCCAGGGAGAAGTCCAGGGAAGGCGCCGAGTGGGTCAGGCGGCCGACGGAGATGATGTCGGCGCCGGCCCGGGCATACGCCTTTACATTCTCCAAATTGATTCCGCCGGAAACCTCTATCCTTCCTTTGTACCCCGACCGTTTCAGTTCCTGCGTAATTTTTGCGACCGCTTCCGGCGTGAAATTATCCAGCATTATTATGGTTGCGCCTGCTTTTGCGGCGGCAGAAGCTTCTTTCCGGTCTTCGACTTCCACTTCAATTCCCTGTATTTCATTTCTTCGGGTAGACAAAAGAGCCCGCATAAAAGCGCGCGCTTCTTTGACCAGCAGGGAAATCGCTTCGGCCCGGTTGGCCGCCGTTCCGGTTTTCACCAGGATGGAGATGTGATTGTCCTTGATCAGGATTCCGTCAAACAATCCGGAGCGGTGATTTTTTCCGCCGCCGGCTCTGACCGCGTATTTTTCCAGCGGCCGCATGGTCGGAGTTGTTTTACGGGTATTCAAAATATGGGTTTTTGTCCCGGAAACCTCTTTCACGAATTTTCCGGTCAGGGTCGCTATCCCGGAGAGCCGGCTCAAAAAGTTTAAGGCGGTGCGTTCCGCGGCGAGGATGGAGCGTCCCGGACCAGACACTTCCGCCACTTTTTCTCCCGGCGACAATTCCCGGCCGTCTTCCGTAAAGCATTTAAATTCCAGTCTTTTGTCCAGCGCGGAAAAGGTCAACTGAGCCAGCGGCAGACCTGAAATTATCCCCTTTTCCCCGGCTGTGATTTTAGCCGTTACCAGCGCTGTTTCCGGTATCAGCCGGCCGGTTACGTCTCCGGAACCGACATCTTCAGCCAGGGCGGTTTTAACCTTTTTTTCCAGGTCCGGCACGGATATATCCAGTACCAACTTATCTTTTTTTCCGGTACAACTCAATCTCTTTTTCGCCATTTAGCTCCTTTATTTTATCTCTAATCCGGCCGGCGCGCTCAAAATCCAATTCCCGGGACGCTTTGAGCATCTCTTTCTCCAGCCGCTTGAGAACCGACCGAAGATTTTGGTCGGTAATCTCTTCTTCCAGAAGTTTGTCCGAAACTTTGGGTGTTTCATTCAGAATTTCCTCTATTCCCCGGTAGATTTCTTTTTTGATTGCCGTTGGTTTGATATCGTGCGACCGGTTGTATTCCGTCTGGATTTTACGCCGTCGTTCCGTCTCCGAAAGGGCGAGGCGCATTGCCGGCGTGATTTTATCCGCATAGAGAATTACCTCACCGTTGATCGCCCGGGCCGCCCGGCCGGCGATCTGAATCAGGGATGTTTCCGAGCGCAGAAACCCGGCTTTATCTGCTTCCAGGATAGCCACCAGACTTACTTCCGGCAGGTCAAGTCCCTCCCGGAGCAGGTTTATGCCGACCAGTACATCATATTTCGCTTCCCGCAGTTGGCGCAGGATTTCCACCCGGCGGAAGGTGTCGATTTCATAGTGGATGTATTCCACCTTAACGCCGAAACTTTTCAGATATTCGGACAATTCTTCCGCGGTATTTTTGCTCAGGGTAAGGACCAGCGTCCGTTCTTTTGCCCCGGCTCTCTTTTTGATCTCCGCGAGCAGGTCGTCAACCTGATTCAGGGTTGGTTTAACCTTCATCTCCGGGTCAAGAAGTCCGGTCGGCCGGATAATCTGCTCGGCGATGCGGGGTGATTTATCCCCCAGGTATTTTGCGCCGGAAAGCCTCAGTTCATATTCGCCGGGCGTGGCCGAAACAAAGATTACGGAACGCATGAATTTCTGGAACTCCTCCCATTTCAAGGGCCGGTTATCAAGGGCGGACGGCAGCCGGAACCCGTATTCCACCAGCGTCTCTTTCCGGGACCGGTCCCCGAAATACATGCCGCGAATCTGCGGCACGCTGATATGACTTTCATCGATAAAAAGCAAAAAATCTTTCGGGAAAAAATCAAGCAGGCAGCAGGACGGTTGCCCGGGCGGGCGGCCGTCAAAGTGGCGGGAATAGTTTTCCACGCCGGGGCAGTAACCCATCTCCCGCAGCATTTCCAGGTCATAATTAGTGCGTTGTTCCAACCGCTGGGCTTCCAGCGATTTTCCGTTATGCCGGAGTTCCGTCAGCCGTTCCTGCAATTCGGTTTCAATGGTCTCCAGCGCTTTTTCCATTTTCGGCCGGGTAGTGACAAACTGTTTTGCCGGATAGACAAAGATATCGTCCTCCCGGCTGATCTCCCTGCCGGTCAGCGTGTCAAAATAGGCTAACCCGGTAATCCGGTCCGCCTCTATTTCAATCCTCAGGCCCTTTTCCTCGTAGGAAGGTATTATCTCTATCCGGTTGCCGCGGACGCGGAAACGACCCCGGGATAGGTCGAAATCGTTACGTTCATATTGAATTTCAAGCAGCCGTTTCCGGACCTCACGGCTGGTAATCTCCCGGTTCCGGGCCAGGTGCAAAGTCATCGAAGCATAATCTTCCGGACTGCCGGAAGGATAGATGGAGGAGACCGAAGCGACCACAATCGTATCCCGCCGGGCGGTGAGGCTGCTGACCGCGTACATCCGGAGCCGGTCAATCTCTTCGTTTATGGAAGCGTCCTTTTCAATATAGGTATCGGTGGCCGGAAGGTAGGCTTCCGGCTGGTAATAATCGTAGTAACTGACAAAATAAGCGACCTGGTTTTCGGGGAAAAAACTGCGGAATTCGCCGTATAATTGAGCCGCCAGGGTTTTATTGTGGGATATAACCAGAGTTGGTTTTTGGATTTGCGCGATGACGCTTGCCATCGTATAGGTTTTACCGCTGCCGGTAACACCCAGAAGCGTCTGGTGTTTCGTTCCGGACCGCAGATTGTCTGTCAGGGTTTTGACGGCAGCCGGCTGGTCACCGGCCGGTTTAAAACCGGAAATTAACTTAAAATCCACCTTGTTATTATACACTTTATAGCGCCATTATTTCAAATTTCGATTCAGACTTGACAGGCTAAATATTGTGTTTTAAAATATAGCAGACCACAAGATATAGTTCGTTTTGCGGTTACTATTTACCGTTCACTATTCACCATTTACTGTTTTTATGCGCTGCCCGTTCTGCGGTCACCTGGAAGACAAGGTTGTTGACAGCCGTCTCTCGGATGACGGCGGAAACATCCGCCGGCGCCGGGAATGCCTTTCCTGCAGACGGCGTTTCACAACCTACGAAACGGTGGAGGAAAAGCCCCTGATGGTTGTAAAAAGGGATGGCCGCCGGGAACCGTTTTCACGCGACAAACTTCACGCCGGGATAGCCCGGGCGTTTGAAAAAAGACCGGTTGCCACTCAGGAGATTGAGAATCTGGTGGAGCGTACCAGCGGGGAACTGCGGAGTCAATACGAAAAGGAAGTGCCTTCGGCCAAGATCGGCGAACTGGTTATGAAAAGCCTGGGCCGGATGGACCCGGTGGCCTACGTGCGTTTCGCCTCTGTCTACCGGCAGTTTACCGACGTCAAGGAATTCGAGAAAGAAGTAGCGCGACTGAAAAAAGATGGAACCGATTAAAGATGTAAGGAAACGCGACGGCAAGATCGCTCCTTTTCAGAAGGAGAAGATCGCCGAAGCGATATTTAAGGCGGCCACCGCGGTGGGTGGCGCGGACCGGAGCCTGGCGGAAGACCTGGCCGATGCGGTGACGCTCTATCTGGCCCGGGAATTCAATGATTCTATCCCGACCGTAGAAGAGATTCAGGATATCGTGGAGAAGGTCCTGATTAAGACCGGGCACGCCAAGACCGCCAAGGCCTACATCATTTACCGCCAGAAGAGGGCAAGGGTCAGGCAAGTCCGGGCCGGTCTCCTGCCGGAAGAGACGAAGTTGGCGGCGGTCGAAGCAGGCAAAGTTCGCGAGTCCACGGACCTGGCCTTGTTTGTGCGCACCAGCCAGGAAGATATCGTATCCTGGGACCGGGAAAAGATCGTGGAGGCGCTCTGCCGGGAGACCGGTATTGAAAAGAATATCGCGGAAATAATTGCCCTGGAGATAGAGGAAGAGATTATCGCCTCCAGAACCCAGACTCTGACCGCACCCCTCATCCGGGAGATGGTCAACGCCAAACTGGTTGAGTACGGTTACGAAGAAGAACGGAGGCGGCACACGCGGCTCGGTTTGCCTCTCTATGATGTGCGCCAGGTGATAACCCTGCCGAACAAGGAAAACGCAAATATCCCCCACAACCCGGAAGCGACAAACCTCTCTCTTTCGGAAGCGATCAAAAAAGAGTTTGCCCTGCTGGAGGTCTTTTCGCCGGATGTGGCGGACAGTCACCTCTCCGGCGACATTCATCTCCATGATCTGGGTATGTGTGACAGGCCGTATTGCAGTGGTCAGTCGCTGGAGTACGTAAAAAAGTTCGGGCTTTCGCTGCCGAACGCGCTTAATATCGCCAAACCGGCGAAACATCCGGAGACCCTGCTGGCCCATATGGTTAAATTTTCCGCGGCTCTACAGGGACACTTTGCCGGCGCCATCGGCTGGGATGCGGTTAACTATTTCTTCGCGCCTTTCCTGGCCGGGATGTCGGACCGGGAGATTAAACAACTGGCGCAGATGATGATTTACGAATATAGCCAGCAGGCGGTGGCGCGCGGCGGCCAGGCGATATTCAGCGACATAAATATTTACTGGGAAGTGCCGGACCACTTCGTCAAAACGCCGGCCATCGGCCCGGGCGGCCAGTACACCGGCAAGACTTATAATGAGTATCAGAAGGAGGCCCAAAAGTTTGCCTGGGCTCTCTTTGAGGTTTACCTGGAAGGC
Source organism: uncultured bacterium (assembly GCA_964491175.1). Classification (GTDB taxonomy): domain Bacteria; phylum Ratteibacteria; class UBA8468; order MWAK01; family MWAK01; genus JAHJUB01. The sequence goes on along the minus strand of CAZBFL010000052.1, from coordinate 421 downwards.
GACGGCCTAGGCCGCCCCTTTTTCTTTCCCAAACCGCTCTGCCACCTGACCAACAAACTTTTTGTTACGGACGGCGCCGAAGATTACCTGGCGCTCATCAGCCGGGTGGCCGCCGAAAAAGGCAATACTTATTTCGTCTTTGACCGGGGCAAGACCGCTAAGATTTCGGAATGCTGCCGGCTTTCTTTTGTCTTGAATTCACAAGATCTTTCCGAGGCGGTTACGCCCTGGAAGATGCGCTTTTGCGCCTTGCAGAACGTAACCCTTAATCTGCCCCGGGCCGCGTATCTCGCCAACGGGAACGAGGAACGTCTTTTGTCGGAACTGGACCGGATGCTTTCACTGGCGATAAAGGCGCACCGTCAAAAACAGGCTTTTATCAACCAACTGCTGGCGTTGGGAGACAAGAGCCCGCTGGCCC
>CAZBFL010000051.1:0-7297 GCA_964491175.1 uncultured bacterium | reverse complement strand
ACAGTTTTGAATCGTCCGCTTACCTGAAGAGCCGCTGTCTCGGCGCCCGCCGTATCTTGACTGATTCCGAAAACCGGTAACCCACACGCTATTTATTCAAATATGTCATTGCGAGCCGTATTTTGGCGTGGCAATTTCATAAAAGACTCCGTCCCCGCATATTTTAAGCGGGGATTGCTTCGTCGCTTCGCTTCTCGCAATGACAATACGGATTATGATTGATTTCGTTGATATTTTTGTTTTCGCCGGCAAGGGCGGCGACGGCGCGGTTGCTTTCCGCCGCGAAAAATACGTCCCGCGCGGCGGACCTTCCGGCGGCGACGGCGGCGACGGCGGTTCGGTTATTATCAAAAGCGATACTTCCGAAAATACCCTGATTAATTTTCGCTACCGCCACCATTTTCACGCCCAGCCCGGCGGAAACGGACAGAAAAGTCAAAGAACCGGTTCGGACGGCGAGAACCTTCTTATACTGGTTCCGCCGGGAACGGTGGTTAAAACCAGAGACGGCAGAATTGTCGCCGACCTGGAGAAGCCGGGCCGGGAAATCATCGTGGCAAAGGGAGGCAAGGGAGGTTTTGGAAACGACCGCTTTTCCACCGCCACCATGCAGACTCCCCGGTTTGCCGAAAAAGGAACCCCGGGTGAAGAAGCGCACCTTGTTCTGGAACTTAAGTTGATCGCCGACGCCGGGTTAATTGGTTATCCCAACAGCGGAAAGTCAACGCTGCTTTCCGTAATTTCCCGAAGCCGTCCTAAAATTGCGCCGTATCCTTTTACCACTCTGGAGCCGTGCCTGGGAACGGTGCTTCTGGATAACGGATATAGTTTTATGGCGGCGGATATTCCCGGATTGATTGAAGGCGCCCATAAGGGAAAAGGGTTGGGCGACCGCTTTCTGCGCCATATTGAAAGGACCAGGGTTATTTTACACCTGGTTGACCTTTCCGAGCCCGACCCGGTTGGAAGATATTGGAAGATCCGCGAAGAATTGGCGGAATATGGCTGCGGCCTGAGTGAAAAACCGGAAATCGTTGTTGCCAATAAGATCGACTTGCCGAAAGCAAAAGAAAAGTTAGTTATTTTTCAAAAAGAGATGGAGAACATCGGCAGGCAGGTTTTTCCGATTTCCGCTATGCTGAAGAAAGGTTTAAAACCGCTATTATACGCAACCGCTGAAATCTTGCGTAATCCGGTTGTCATTCCCGCGTGTAGTAAGCGGGAATCTAAAAATGTGGATTCCCGTTAACCGCATACGGGAATGACGCTAGATTTTTCCCAGCCCAAACGCCTTATGCAGGCTACGGACCGCTTTTTGGTGCTCCTTTTTGCGGATAACGCAGGAAATCTTAATCTCCGAAGTGCTGATCATTTCAATATTAACACCGACCTGACTTAAAGCGGAAAACATTCTGGCGGCCACGCCGGAATGGCTCTGCATTCCGATGCCGATAATGGAAATCTTGGCGATGTCAGAATCAACGGCGACTCCCTCCGCTTTAATTTCCCCGGCAATCCTGGCCGCAATCTGCCGGGTGTTTTCCAGGTCTTCCGCGGGAACGGTAAAAGAAAGGTCGGTTTTTCCTTCCTTGCTTACATTTTGAATAATCATATCCACGTTAATCTTCCTGGCGGCTACCGCGGTAAATATGCGGGCCGCTATTCCGGGCCGGTCCGGCACACCGAAGATAGATAATTTGGCTTCCTGGTCGGTTCCGGTAACCGCTGAAATCAAAGGCTCTTCCAGGCTTTTTGTGCTTTTTTGTGCTTTCTCCGTAATCATCGTTCCTTCCCCTTCCTGAAAAGTTGATTTTACCAGAATAGGTACTTTGTGTTTTTGTCCGAACTCAACCGCCCGGGACTGCATTACGGCTGCTCCCGCGGAAGCCATTTCCAGCGCTTCTTCGTAGGATATAAACGGAATAAGGCGGCTTTCCGACTCTACCCGTGGGTCTGCGGTAAAGATTCCGGGTACGTCGGTATATATTTCGCAGGCGTCGGCCTGTAAACTTTTGGCCAGGGCAACCGCGGAGAGATCGCTGCCGCCTCTGCCCAGGGTGGTTACCCGATCGTCCTCTGTTACGCCCTGAAAACCGGTTACGACCGCGACCACGCCTTTTTTTAGTGCTTCCTTTATCCGGGTAGTCTTTAAAAATCTGATTCGCGCCTTAGTGTGAGTGGTGTCGGTTATGATGCCGGCATCCCGGCCGGTAAAGGTGCGGCTGGGTACGTCTATCTTTTGCAGAGCCATGGCTACGAGACTGGCCGAAACCATTTCGCCGGTGGAAAGGAGCAGGTCCATTTCCGGTCCGCGTTCCGAATTACCCACCCGGGATGCCAGGTCAAGAAGATGGTCGGTAGTGTCGCCCATCGCCGAAACGACGACGGCAATCCGGTTTTTTCTCCCCATCCGCTGTTTGACCTTTTTAGCAACCAGGGAAATTTTTTCCGCGTCGGATAAGGACGAACCGCCAAATTTCTGGACGATTATCTTCATGGACTCTGACGGCATCTAATCAGGATAACGGCGCCGATAAGCGCAAATAAAACGGCATACCATTGCGTGGTGTAAAGACCCAGAAAACCCGGCAGCAAGTCACCGCGCAGGCTGTCCACCGCCGACCGGGTAAAACCATAGAGGATAAGGTACCAGGCGGTTAATTCACCCGGTTTTGGTTTAGTGCGGCTGAAGAAGTAAAGGATGAGAAAAAGCACGGCATCGGACAGGACATAGTATATTTCGGTTGGATGAACGGGATAGTTCAAGAAGGGGAACTTCACGGCCCAGGGAAGATTGGAGGCCTTGCCGTAACAACAGCCGTTAAAAAAACAGCCGAGCCGGCCGATCGCCTGGCCTAACGGGAGATAAAGAAAAAAACTGTCCAGTACCGGCCGGATGATAATCTTTTTCCGGCGCAGATACCACACGCCGCCGGCCAGGCCGGAGAGCAGGCCGCCCTGGATCGCCAGGCCGCCCCGGCGCAACAGAAAAATTTCCCAGAAGTGGTGCTGATAGTATGACCATTCGGCCGCGACGTGAATCAGCCGGGCTCCGATGATGCCGATCACGATAGCCAGAAAAACAAGGTTGTAAAGAACCTGTTCCGGAACACCCTGTTTTTGGGAACGACGCAGGCCCAGAAGGAATGCGACGGCGATGCCGCCCGCCACGAACAGGCCGTAAGTATAGACCGTAAAACCTGCAATTTTAAAAAATATCGGATGCATCTTGCGCTCGTTTTTGAGAAATACTTTTTTTGAATATGTATTTTACTTCATTTCCTATCTTTTTCGCAAAAGAGGATATGGGCGATGATGAACGACGCGCCGAAAGTCAGGGCGGTGTCAGCCAGGTTGAAAGTCGGTATGCGCCAGAGCAGGATAAAATCAAAGACGCTTCCCAAAAAAAGGCGGTCTGCAAGGTTTCCCAGCACGCCGCCCCAAACCAGGCCGGTGCCGGCCGCCAAAAGACCGGACCTTCCCCGGTTTTTTTTCCACAGGTCAATCGTGATATAGATTACCAGGCAGGATAACGCCACGGTAATAATTTTGAGATATTTAGGGTGCCAGAGACCAAAAAAGAAGCCGGGGTTGCGGAAAGGGGTAAATTTCAAGAGGTTGGGAATGATAACCCGGGGGCGGAGAAAATTCTCCCCCCAGAACTTGGTTGCCTGATCGCAGAGGAAAATTACCGCTGCCCAAACGAAAGGTAATCTTAGGGTCCCTTGGGTCTGGCGTGACACAACTCAAAACTCCATTTTTGCCTGACACGCGAAACAGTATCTGGCCTGAGGTCTGGCCGTCAGGCGTTTGATTTCAATCTTTTTGCCGCACTTCTCGCACTTTCCGTAATTTTTGTGATTAATTCTGGACAAAGCCTCTTCCACCTCTCTTAAAGCAGCGTTTTCTTCGGTAATCAGGCCCAGGTTTAAATCCCGTTCGAAATTATCGGTGCCCAGGTCAGCCGGGTGAGTGGTAATCCCGACCAGGTCTGAATTCCTTTCCGCATTCAAAAGCCCGTTGTCTTCCAGGTCGGAAAGACTTTTCAGGATGCGTCTGTACTCTTTTTCAAGAGCCTTGCGGTATTTTACCAGTTCTTTTTTATCCATTTGTGAGTTAGGTTTACGCCGTACCGTTTTGGTCTTAAAATTTAATTAAGAAATTATACCATCGAAAACGCTTGCCGTCAAGAGGGGAGGGAATAGGGAAGGGAAGGAGTTACCCGGGTTGATTCATACCAGGCGACGGTTCTGGCAAGGCCTTCTTCAAACGGGGTTTGGGACGTAAAACCGAACTCTTTTTTTGCCCGGGAGGTGTCAAGATTTCTTCGAGGTTGACCGTCAGGTTTGGATATATCCCATTTTATTTTACCTTTAAACCCGGTCAGTTTGGCAATCAGGTATGCCAGGTTTTTAATGGAAATTTCAAAGCCGGCGCCGATATTAACCGGTTCCGGCTTATTGTATCTTTCGGCGGCCAGAATAATGGCCTCGGCCGCATCTTCCGCGTAAAGGAACTCGCGGGTCGGCTTGCCGGTGCCCCAAACAATAATTTGTTCTTCGCGCCTCTCTTTGGCTTCAAGGCACTTGCGAATGAGAGCCGGGATTACATGGGAAGATTCCGGGTCGAAATTATCGCCCGGGCCGTAGAGATTTACTGGTAGAAGGTAAATGGCGTTAAATCCGTATTGCTGCCGGTAGGCCTGAGCCTGCACCAGGAGCATCTTTTTGGCCAGGCCGTAAGGTGCGTTTGTCTCCTCGGGATAACCGTTCCAGAGTTCTTCTTCCCGAAAGGGAACCGGCGTATTTTTAGGGTAGGCGCAGATGGTGCCGATGGCAACAAACTTTTCCAGATTATGCTGCCGGCCGGCCTCCATCAATTGAACGCCCATCATCAGGTTGTCGTAAAAAAAAGAGCCGGGGTTTTTCAGGTTGGCGCCGATACCGCCGACCCGGGCCGCCAGGTGGATGACTATTTCCGGAGAACTGTCCCGGTAAACCTTTTTTACCGCCTCCATCTCCACCAGGTTGTAATCCTGGATTCCGGGAATAAAGATATTACGGCAACCCCGTTCTTTAAGTTTGTCAACCACAAAAGAGCCGAGAAACCCGGCGCCGCCGGTAACCAGAACCCGCTTCTTCTGCCAGAAGTCAGCCATAAAAATTGTCATTCCCGCAGAACACCCTGTCATTCCCGAATGCTTTAATCGGGAATCCAAACCTTACCCGGCGGTCAATCGGTTCTGCGTCCAGGAAAGTTCTTTTCTCTTCAGAATCCTCTTTCCTTCACCCGGGGAATTGAGTCCGGCCGCCTCCAGGTCGCAATCAACCATTATCCGGACAAGTTCAGAAAAAGTCACCCTGGGTTTCCAGTTAAGTCTTTTTTCGGCTTTTGCGGCATCGGCCAGCAAAGAGTTGACCTCGGTAGGGCGGCGATATTTCGGGTCTATTTCAACATGCTTTCGCCAGTCAAGCCCGGCGTAACGGAAGGCCTCTTTCAGGAACTCTCCGACGGAATGATTTTCGCCGGTTCCGATGACGTAATCTTCCGGTCTGTCCTGCTGCAGAATTTTCCACATCGATTCCACGTATTCCGGCGCATAGCCCCAGTCTCTCTTTGCCTTCAGGTTTCCCAGGAAAAGTTTCTTCTGTTTCCCGGTCAGGATTTTAGCTATTGCCCGGGTTATCTTCCGGGTCACGAACGTTTCGCCCCTGCGGGGACTCTCGTGGTTGAAGAGGATGCCGTTGGCGGCGAAGATGCCGTAGGACTCCCGGTAGTTGACCGCCATCCAGTAAGCGTAAACCTTGGCGATACCGTAAGGGCTGCAGGGCCGGAAGGCCGTCTTTTCGTTCTGCGGAGGCGGCGCCGAACCGAACATCTCGCTGCTGCTGGCCTGGTAAAACCTGGCCTTGGTGCCGCTGCGCCGGATGGCTTCCAGAATCCGGGTGGTTCCCAGGGCGGTGATGTCTCCGGTATACTCCGGCAGGTCAAAACTTACCCGGACATGACTTTGGGCGCCCAGATGGTAAACTTCGTCGGGTTTGATGTTGTACATTATCTCGGTAATCTGGCCCGCATCGGAAAGGTCTCCGTAGTGAAGAAATAACTTGGTTCCGCTTAAGTGCGGGTCGGTGTAGAGGTGGTCTATCCGTCCGGTATTAAATGTGCTGGCTCTTCGGATAATACCGTGAACCTGATAATTTTTGGAGAGCAGGAATTCCGCCAGGTACGAACCGTCTTGTCCGGTAATTCCGGTAATCAGCGCCTTCTTCATAGGTTATTCCTTATCCCCACAAGGAAATTCCTCCCCCTTGATGGGGGAGGAATGGTGGGGGTGAAGTTCTTACGCTTTCACAACGTTGGAATGCGGTCTTGCCACCGCATTCCTGGTATCTATCACTAAATTTGAGTTTTTGACGATAAACGGATAGTTATAGGCGGTATGATTCGTCAATATCAAAACCGCATCCACGCTCTTGAGAAGTTTTACGGTCAATTTTTGCGAAACAAGCGAAAATTTATAATGGCGCAGTTTTCCTATTTTCGGAATGTAGGGGTCGTTATACTTTACGTCCGCGCCTTTTTCCTGCAGGAGCCGTATGATTTTCAGCGCCGGCGACTCCCTTATATCGTCAACGTCTTTTTTGTAGGCGACGCCCAGAACCAGTATTTTTGCTCCGCTGAGCCCTTTTCCTCTTTCGCTGAGGGCGTCCATCATCTTTGATATCACGTAATAGGGCATTGAAGTATTTATCTCGCCCGCCAGTTCAATGAACCGGGTCGCAAAGTCGTACTGCCTCGCCTTCCAGGTGAGATAAAACGGGTCCACCGGAATGCAGTTGTGTACAAAGAGTCCTCCGGTAGTTGCGAAAATATGGCTGTCCGGAATTTCCACCGAAAAGACCGTTTCCCGACTGTTTTTAGAAACGATGTTTTCAACACACCGGCTGTACCCGCCGGACCAGGTATTTAAATTTTTCGGCGCAATGTGCCGTATCCTGGCATTTTTGAGTTTTGTCAATTTAGCCGTTTTGTCTTCTGAAAGCAATGGAGCCAGGCGTTCAAGGTTCTCTCTTCTTGAAATTCGCAAATAAGGTTTACCTTTTTTATAATTAAATTGGAAACCAAGTTCCAACAACAAACTTTCGGTTTGAGCCAGTAGTTCCGGACTTGAAGAAAAATAACCGACGGCCCCGCTATTGAATTCGTGGTAATATTCCCGTCCGTTCTTTTTATAACGACGCTTGCCAGTGGAAACATAAACGTCTCCGTCTCCTCTTATAAGTCCGGCAATCAG
>CAZBFL010000050.1:0-7353 GCA_964491175.1 uncultured bacterium | reverse complement strand
GTATTTCTTCAAGCGCGCTTATTTTGCCATTTCCGAGTATCTTACTTCCCGTATTACCGTTACCTTGATGGTTCCCGGATACTCCATTCCCTCTTCAATCTTTTTGGTCAACTGGTTGACCAGCAGGGATGCTTCCGCGTCCGAGATAGCTTCCGGCTTGACGATTACCCTCACCTCCCGGCCCGCGGAGATGGCGTAGGCCTGGGTTACACCCCGGAACCCGGTGGCGATCGCCTCCAGTTTTTCCAGGCGCTTGATGTAGCCTTCCATGGTTTCACGCCGCGCTCCGGGACGGCTGGCGGAAAGCGCATCCGCCGCAGACATCAGGACCGCATAGGGCGTGGTTGCCGAGTAGTCGCTGTGGTGGCCGCGGATTGCCTCCAGAACTTCCGGCTGTTCGTTGTAGCGGCTGGCAATCTCAAAGCCCAGTTGAATGTGGTCGCCTTCCACTTCCTGGTCCACGCTTTTGCCGATGTCATGCAGTAGACCGGCCCGCTTGGCGATAGCCCGGTCCAACTTCAGTTCTCCCGCCATGACGGAGGCCAGGTGCGCCACCTCCATTGAATGCTGCAGGACGTTCTGGCCGTAGGAAGTGCGGTATTTGAGCCGGCCGATCAGGCGCAGGAGTTCCGGGTGCAGTTTCGGGATATCCAGCGAAAGGGCGGCCTCCTTGCCGGTTTTTAAGATTTCCTCCTCCATCTCAAGTTTAATCTTTTCCGTTACTTCTTCAATCCGGCCCGGGTGGATGCGCCCGTCGGAAATAAGCCGCTCCAGGACCAACCGCGCAATTGCCCGGCGGTAGATATTGAAGGCCGAAATAGTTACCGCTTCGGGCGTATCGTCCACAATCAGGTCAACGCCGGTCGCGGCTTCAAAAGCGCGGATGTTGCGTCCCTCCCGGCCGATGAGGCGTCCCTTCATTTCATCCGAAGGAAGGCTGACGACCGAAGTGGTGGAAGATTCGGACTGTTCGGAGGCGCAGCGCTGGATGGCTTCCAGGACGATGGTGCGGGAGATGCGGTCGGATTCCTCGCGCGTCTCGTCTTCAATTCGTTTGAGACGGACCGCTGCGTCGTGCCGGGCTTCGTCTTCCATTTTAGAAATCAGGATTTGACGGGCTTCATCGCGGGAAAGGTTGGCCACCCGCGAAAGCCGGCTCTTCTCTTCTTCCAGGATGCCGTTAAGTTCCTGTTCTTTCTGGGCGATTGCCCTGGTGCGTTCGGTAATGGTCTTTTCCTGCTGGTTCAGGTCCTGTTCCTTTTTGTCCAGAAAGGTAAGCTTGCGTTCCAGGTTGGTTTCGCGCTGAGACAAGCGTTGTTCCAGAGACTGGAGCTGGCGGCGTTCCTCTTTTGTTTCCTTGTCTACCTCACTGCGTAATTTGAAGAGGGTTTCTTTCGTTTCTATTTCCAGTTCTTTCTTGCGGCGAGCTACCTCTGCTTCGGTCTGAGCCAGAATCTGGCGGCTCTTCGTTTCGGCGTTTTTGACGTTTTTTCCGGTAATTAAAAAATGAATCAGGTATCCGGTAAATCCGCCAATCAGGAGCCAGAGCAGAATATTGGAAGGTGACAATTGGTACCTCCTTCGCCCGCCGCAGTCCGCCAATCTTAATGGCGGGCGAAGGCGGGCCGTAAGTCGCCGAATACCGCTATCGAGCGGCTCTTCTGCGACGAAGCGAGGTCGGTGCGGCAGATTGGAGACAGAGAGGATTTCCGCTAAGGTTCAAGGGTAACGTACCGGGCAAATCCGGCCGTTACCTCCGGGGACGAATTGTCGCAAATCAAAACAGTCCCCGGCGAACCGTCGCAGAAAAGAACAGGTAGACATCTATTGGTTGATTTTCCTCTTTTTTGTCTCATTATCTTTTTGACCGACCCCCAACAATTACAATTTAATTAATTTAACGCTGTTTATCTTTTGAATGTTTTTTATTTGGTCCAGGGTTTTTTCCGGCACCTCGGCATCCACGTTCAGGATGGTGATGGCCGGTCCGCCTTTTTCTTTGCGGCCCAGGGTCATCCCGGCGATATTTATCCGGCATTCGGCCAGAAATGTGCCGACCTTTCCGATAATGCCCGGTTTATCCTCGTTTTGGCAGAAGAGGATAAAACCGTCCGGTACCGCATCCACCAGGTAACCGTCAACCTTGACCAGCCGCGGTTCTTTCTTGCCGAAGATGGTTCCGGAAACAGAAAGGCCGGCGCTGTCGCCGGAGACGGTTGCGGTGATGATATTGGCAAATTCAAAAGTTTCGGTGCTTTTTGATTCCGAAACCTTGATACCTCTTTCCCGTGCCAGAAGGGGGGCGTTGATGTAGTTTACGCCCGCACCCTGGGAAGGGCGGAGGAGGCCGTTGAGAAAACCGTGCTGCAGCGGGGCGAGGTCCATTTCCGCTATCTCCCCGTAATACTCCAACTGCACCCGGTTGAAACGGCCCGGCGCTGCCTGGGCCAGAAAAAGGCCCAGTTTTTCGCAGAGATTAAGATACGGTTTTAGAAAACCGAGCATCTTTTCGCTTACGGAGGGCAGGTTTGCGGCATTGGTGATAACGCCCCGTTTCAGGTAATCGGAGAGCTGGCGGCAAATGTCAAGCGCGACCCGGTCCTGCGCTTCCTGCGTGGAAGCGCCCAGGTGCGGTGTTACGGTTAAATTCTTGTGGTTTAAGAGGGGATTTCCGGCCGGCGGTTCGTTTTCAAAAACATCCAGAGCCGCGCCCTTTATCTTTCCGGAAGCAAGCGCTTCGTCCAGGACTTTTTCATCGATCAGGCCGCCGCGCGCGCAATTGACGATAAAAGCGGTTGGTTTCATCAAGGATATCTCTTTGGTTCCGATAATTCCTTTCGTTTCCTCGGTGATAGGCATATGCAGGGTGATGAGGTCCGCGGTTTTGACGAGTGTTTCCAGGTCCACCAGCGAGACGCCGGCGGCGAGCGCTTTTTCCTCGCCGATGAAAGGGTCGCAGACCAATACTTCCATACCGAAGGCCCGCGCATACTGGGCCACCCGCTGTCCGATACGGCCAAAACCAACAATTCCGATCGTCTTGCGGTAAAGTTCGGTTCCGGTAAAGCCCTTCTTTTCCCACTTGCCTTCCTTGACCGAACGGTGCGCTTCCGCGATATTGCGCATTAAAGACAGGATGAGCGCAAAGGAATGCTCGGCGGTAGAAATAGTGTTGCCCTCCGGGGAGTTCATAACGATAATGCCTTTTTCGGTCGCCGGATTCAACTCCACGTTATCCAGGCCTACGCCGGCCCGGCCGATTACCTTTAGTTTATCGGCGGCTTCAATGGCCAACCGTGTCACTTTTGTGCCGCTGCGCACGATTAAACCGTCATAACCTTTGATTTTTTCGGCCAGTGCTTCCGGCGTCAGTTTACCCGTTTCGTCAACTTCAAACCCCTCTTCTTTCAGAATTTTGATTCCTTGCGGCGAAAGTGGGTCGGTAACTAATATTTTCATGGTCGTTTGTGCGATAAATCGCACCGCTACAATAAGAATACTTTTTCGGCGGCGCCTACGCCGGTTCCCGGCTGCAGCGCATAACCCATCTTTGACAACTGCAGTTCAAGAGCGGCGACCGCCTGCAGTATTTCGTACTGGTCAATCCAGCCCATATGGCTGATGCGGAAAATCTTTCCTTTCAATTTGCCCTGGCCGCCGGCAAAAGTGATGCCGGAACCATCACGCAGCGCCTTGGTCAGCGCCTCCGCGTCTATCGTATCCGGCACCCGGACTGCGGTCACCGCGTTGCTGGGGTGTTCTGCCAGGAGTTGCAGGCCCAGCGCTTTTACCGCCTGGCGGGTTGCTTCGGCGAGCAGGTAGTGGCGCTTCCAGATATTTTCAATTCCTTCTGCTTTAAGCATCTTCAGGACGCCGGCCAGACCGATAATTAAGGTCAAAGCCGGGGTGTAAGGCGTATCTTCCTTGGCGACCGCCTTACGGTAAGCGGACAGGTCAAAGTAATAGCGCGGGGCTTTGGTTTTGGCTGTTTTTTCCCAGGCCTTCGGGCTTAAGGAGATGAAGGCCAGGCCCGGCGGCAGCATAAACGCTTTCTGGGAAGCGGAGACCATCACGTCAATTCCCCATTCATCGGTGCGGCATTCCACGGCGCCCAGGCTGCTGATTCCGTCAACCACCAGGAGAGTATCTGGTCTCCGGCGGATAACTTCCCCGATTCCTTTGACGTCGGTATGGGTTCCGGTTGAGGTTTCGCAGAGCGTGGTGAAGACCGCTTTGATATCCGGCTCTTTCTTGAGCGCGGTTTCTATCTCGGCCGGGGTTGCTGATTTACCCCATTCCACCGGAAGGGTGGTTACCGCTGCTCCGTAAGCGGCGGCGATTTCCCGGAACCGTTCGCCGAACTTGCCGCCCTCAACCACCAGGCATTTTTCGCCGGACGAGAGAAGGTTGCTGACGGACGCCTCCATGGCGCCGGTTCCGGAAGAGGTTAAAATCATTACCTCTTCTTTGGTTTGGAAAAATTCCTTTAAGCCGCTGAAACAATCGGCCAGTATCTTGCGGAACTGCGGAGTGCGGTGGTGGATTAACGGTTTTGCCATTTCCAGCAAAATCTCGTCCGGCACCGGAGTTGGCCCCGGGGTAAACAGTCTGCTCTTCCACATAAGAGCTCCTTATAATATTATCAAAACGCCAGTTTCGGATTCGCCCTTTCCGCTTCCGGTATCTCAAAGAGGGGCGCGGGCTGGTAGCCCATCGGCCTGGCGAGCAGTACCGTTGGAATCTGGGCTATCTTTATATTATACAAATTTACCGATTCATTGTAAAATTCCCGGCGGTCGGCGATCTCGTTTTCCAGATAGGAGATTCGCTCCCGCAGCTGGGCGAAATTGTTGTCCGCTTTCAGGTCCGGGTAATTCTCCGCAACCGCAAAGAGGGTTTTGAGCGCTCCGGCCAGGGCGCCTTCCGCCTGGAGCCGTTCTCCGATTCCCTCCGCCTTTGAGATTACCGAACGCAGGCTGATGACCTTCTGCAGGGTTTCCTGTTCGTACTTCATGTAGTTCTTGCAGACATCCACCAGTTTTTCCAGTTCGTCCAGCCGTTGTTTGAGAAGGACGTCTATATTGCTCCAGGCCTTGGCGAGGTTGTTCTTGAGCATAATCAACATATTGTAGATGCTGATTATGTTTCCGATTAGGGCTATCAGAATCAGACCGCCGGTCACTGCCCATACAACCTTTACCATTTTACCCTCCGTTATCTTCCTGTATTTTCCACAATTAATTTTATCATCTTATAGTAATTTTTGCCAAAAGGCGGCTGGTTGAAGAAGAAACCCAGGATACCGGCCAGGTTGAAGAAGACAAGAAAAAGTCCGAGGACCAGGATAAAATATCCCTTCCAACGCAGACGGTTGATAACCTCTTTTTCGCTGTGGGTGGAGATGATGAACGGTCTTTTTGCAGAGGGCTTGGCGATTACCACGGTGTCAAGCGGGTTCTGGGCCGCGGTAATCGTTTCTTCGACCACGCGCGATTCCACTTTACGGACCGCCTGTTCCCATTCAACGGTATCTATCTGTCCGTCCTTATTTTTGTCCAGGGCGGCCATCTTTTCCGGGTCCCCGCGCAGGATTGCCAGGTTGGTGCTCACTTCGTCCTGCAGGTCGGCAAACCGGGATTTCTTTTTTGCTTCGCCAAAAGTGTAAAGTAAACTGCGGGGATAAATGGCTTGTTCCAGGTACCGGATGGAACCGGGTTCGCTTAAAAAGGCAAACCCCGAATGCGGGTAGTGGGTTTCCCAGGGGATGTGTAGTTCCGCGTCTTTCGGGTCAACCAGGATTTGATTGTCTTCCCCGTCCCGGAGAAAAAAAGGGGCGTAGAAGAAGCCGGAACTGACGGTGCGCCAGGAGGTTGTCCGTCCGTTTTTTGTGTAGTGGACCTGCAGTTCCTGCATCTTATACCTGGTGAGGCAGCATTCCAGATTGGTTGCCGGGCTGATAATCGTTTTATCCTCTTTTACCCTGCCGGTTACTTCGACCAGGCCGATGGCCAGGGAACGGATTGGGGAGGTCGGCGTGCCGGAAATCCAGATAACCCTCGGCAGGATGCGCAGGATACTGCGGAAGAAAAGACAGAGCCCGGTGAGAAGGAGGACGGAAATTATGGCTACAACAAAGACCTCTTCCGCATTCATGGAAATATCAGCCGGAAGACTTCCGAAATATTTTCCACCGGGACAATCTCCAGGTCGGCCAGTTCTTCTTTTGGTATCTCCGCAAGTTCCCGCTGGTTGTCTTTGGGGATGAGCACTCTTTTGATGTTGGCCCGGGACGCCGCCAGGAGTTTTACCCGCAGGCCGCCGATGGGCATGACCTTGCCCCTGAGGGTGATTTCGCCGGTCATCGCCAGGTCGCCGGGGACCGGCTTTTGATTCAGGCAGGAAGCCAGAGCCGTAGCGATGGTGATGCCGGCGGACGGCCCGTCCTTGGGCACCGCGCCGGAGGGGATATGGATGTGCAGGTCGTTCCGGCGGTAAAAATCCTGGTCAAGTTTTAATTCCTCGCCGTGCAGCCGCACCAGGCTCAGGGCGATCCGGCACGATTCTTTCATCACATCACCCAGCCGCCCGGTAATAATAAGGTTTCCCCGGCCTTTTAAGGCGCTCACTTCGGTAAAGAGAACGTCTCCGCCGTATTCGGTCCAGGCGAGGCCGGTTACCACGCCGACCTTGGCGGACAGGTCGGAACCCTCGCTCCAATACTGGGGGACGCCGAGGTATTTTGCCGCCCGTTTCTTATTGATTTTAGTAGGATTTTCCGTTTTTTTGACACCCAGTTCTTTTTCCTTGACCACTTTTCGGCAGACATTGGCAATCTGGCGCTGAAGGCTTCTGACGCCGGCTTCCCGGGTGTATGACTTGACAATTTCATTAATCGCTTCGTCGGAAAAGGAAATTTCCTCCGGTTGCAAACCGTTGGCGTTCATCTCTTTGGGCACCAGGAATTTTTTGGCAATCTCCATCTTTTCGGAGGTGGTGTAGCCGGGCAGGTTGATAATTTCCATCCGGTCCAGCAGCGGCGACGGTATCGTTGCTTCATTGTTGGCGGTGGTTATGAAGAAGACCTGCGACAGGTCGAAATCAACCTCCAGGTAATGGTCGTTGAAAGTGTTGTTTTGCTCCGGGTCCAATACTTCCAGGAGCGCGGAAGAAGGGTCTCCGCGGAAATCCGACCCGATCTTATCCACCTCGTCCAGCAGAAAGACCGGGTTTTTCACGCCGGCTTTACGCAGGGACTGGATGATGCGTCCCGGCAGGGAACCGATGTAAGTCCTTCGGTGTCCGCGGATTTCCGCTTCATCATGGACACCGCCCAGCGAAATCCTGGTGAACTGC
>CAZBFL010000049.1:2425-7372 GCA_964491175.1 uncultured bacterium | reverse complement strand
CGGGTGGGGGCAATAACACCTTATTGTACTTTGCGGCCTCGCTTTTGGTCAATTTTTATCCCCGGCAGCGCCTCCCCGGCAACTTTCTGTAATTTGACGCCGCCTTCTTTTAGAGGTAAAATTATGAGAATGTGTAAAAAACCGCTTTTGGGGCTTTTATGTCTCTGCGGACTGGCTTTCCTGGCAACCTTATCCCAGACAAACAAATGCCACGCGGCCGACAGCAAAATTATCTCTTTTGAGATTACCGGCAACCAAACCGTCTCCGCCGACCGCATTATGCTGCTGACCCAGAGCAAAACCGGCCAGACCTATTCCGAAGATATCCTTTCCGAAGACGTAAAACGCCTGCTGGCCACGGGACTCTTCAGCGACGTTGTGCCCAGGGTGGAAAAGGTCTCCGGCGGCGTAAAGATAACCATTCAAGTTAAGGAAAATCCCTCCATTAAAGAGATTAAATTTACCGGCAACAAACGTTACAACCGGAAAATCCTACGGGACGAAAGCGGGCTGACGGTCGGACAGCTCTACGACAAAGCCAAAGCGCTGGAGGCAAAGGATAAAATCGCCGATTACTACCTCAAAAAGGGGTTCCTTTTTACGGAGGTTGAACTGGACGTAACCGAAACGTCTCCAGGGCAGGTCGCCCTGAATTTTAAGGTCCTGGAAGGCGTTATCGCCCGGGTTACCAAAGTATCCATCTCCGGCAACAAATCTATCAAGCGGCGCAAGATTGAAAAAGTTTTAACCATCAAAGAACGAAATCTTCTGGCGTTCCGGCGGGGGACTTTCAAGGATGAAGCGCTGGACAAGGACCGCCAGCAGATTGAAAGGATGTACAAAAAAGCCGGGTTTGCCGACGTAAAAGTGACGGACGAGATAAAACGATACAAGAAAACCCTGGAAGTTATTTACACCATCGAGGAAGGAAGACGCTACGTTCTGGGTGTAGTGAAACTCTCGGGCAACTTAATCTCCCCGGAAGCGGAATTGCGGAAACGTCTCTCGCAAAAGACCGGAGACCCATACGCCGAAGAAACGGTTGCGCTTGACGGAAACAGCATTCTTTCCTTTTATCGCGATAAAGGATACCTGAAATGCCAGGTGGAACCGGTTGCCGTTTATAATTCCGGAACCAACGCGGTCGACCTTGCCTATCAAATAGAACCGGGTCCGGTCATAGAAATAGAAGGGGTTGACATTACCGGAAACACGCGCACCAAGGATAAGGTTCTCCGCCGGGAGATAAAGATAGTCCCGGGAGACCGTTTCAACGGAGCCAAACTGCGGAAATCGGTTGAAAATCTGCGGGACCTGAATTACTTTGAAGAAGTTAATGTTCAGCCCCGGGAAGGTTCGGCGCCGGATAAGGCAAAACTTACGTTTGACGTCACGGAAAAAGAGCGCACCGGCAACCTCCTTTTCGGTCTGGGTTACAGCACCGTAGACGAACTGGTCGGCTTCGTTTCGGTGGAGCAGGCGAATTTTGACTGGCGCAACCCGCCCTCGTTCGTCGGCGGAGGGCAGAATTTGCGCGTCTCCGCGGAATTCGGCGGCACGCGGCAGGGTTATTCTTTAAGTTTTTTTGAACCCTACCTCAACGACTGGCCGGTTTCTTTCGGCTTTGACCTTTACAGCCGGACAAAAGATTGGAGCGAGTACACCGAGGAACGGGTGGGCGCTGATTTGCGCTTCGGCTGGAGAATATCCGATTACTGGCGTTTTAATTTGACCCCCCGGATGGAAAACGTCACGATTTCCGATGTCCAGTCGGGCGCGCCTCCGGAATACCTTCTCGAAAAGGGGTCCAACCAGCAGAACAGCATAACGGCCGCCCTCATTCGCGACACCAGGGATTCCCGGCTCCGGACCACGACCGGAACCAATCAGCAATTGTCTCTAAAATACGTCGGCGACTTTCTGGGCGGAGACTGTGACTTCTGGAAGACCGAATATGAATTCACCTTTTACCGTCCGCTGCCCAAAAATGCTGTCTTTTCCGCCCACATGCTGTTGGCCTACGCTTCCGGCCTGAACAAAGGAACTGACCTGCCTTTTTACGAACGTTACTTCTGCGGCGGAGCCAAGACGGTGCGTGGTTATGCCGAGCGTTCCCTGGGCCCCCTGTACACCGGCGGTTCTTTCGACGGCGTGGCTATGGGCGGCAACCTCATGACGGTGGCAAACATAGAGGTTTCCAAGCCGCTTTACGAAAACATTTTAAGCCTTGTTCTGTTTGCCGACGCCGGGCAAACTTTCCTGAATTCGTCAACTTTCGACCTTTCCGAGATCAAGGTTGGCGTCGGTGTTGGGATACGGGTTAAAGTTCCGCTCTTTGCCATTCCTTTAAAATTGGATTACGGATACGCTCTGGACCCGCTGCCCGGGGAAGACCCGGGCCGGGTGCATTTCACCATAGATTATTGGTTTTAACTCACACGGAGGAAACGAGATGAAGAAATTTACGGGGGTCGGGTTGTTGGCGGTTGCCGGATTGCTGCTCGTAAAAGGAGCGGCCGGCGCCGCGGACGTAAAGATCGGCGTCGTGGACGTCAATAAGATATTTGCCGGCTACGCCAAGGTGGCGGAAAACCAGAAAGAGTTTGATAAGTTCCGGGAGGAACGCCAGGCAAACGTACA
The DNA here is from genome assembly GCA_964491175.1 of uncultured bacterium. Lineage (GTDB taxonomy): Bacteria > Ratteibacteria > UBA8468 > MWAK01 > MWAK01 > JAHJUB01. The sequence goes on along the minus strand of CAZBFL010000049.1, from coordinate 4,732 downwards.
GCAAAAAGCGGAAGCGGCCGACAAAGAGATTAAGGCCCTGCAGGACAAACTGAACAACCAGGGCAAGGTCCTGAAGAAGGAAGAGTCGGACAAGATCACGGCTGAGATTGAAAAGAAGAAGCAGGACGTCCTCAGTCTCCAGCGGGACGTCTACCAGGAACTCCAGGCAAAGAACCGCGAACTGGTTGAGGCGCGGGTAAAAGAGATTGAAGAAGCCATCGCCAAACTGGCCAAGGAAAAGGGTTACACCTTCGTAATCAACAAAGAAGCGGTTCTTTATTCGCCGGACGGAACCGACCTGAGCGACCAGGTTATCGCCGCCCTGAATAAACCGGCCGCGAAAAAGTGACGAAGGCTGAATTTTGCCTTCGTCATCCCCGCGGATAGTAAGCGGGGATCCCCGCTTGAATTTTGGTTTGGATTCCCGATTAAAAAATTCGGGAATGACATTTATAATCCATGAGTAAAACAGTCAAACAACTCGCTGCCTTGGTCGGCGGAAAAGTCGTCGGGGACGAGGACCTGGTTATAAACGGCGTTTCCGGAATCAAGGAGGCAAAAGCCGGCGAAATTACTTTTGTCGCCAACCGCAAGTATTATTGCCTGATGGATAAGACCCAGGCCTCCGCAATTCTGGCGCCGCCGGAGATAAAGACCGGCCGGCGCACCCTGATTTCAGTTGACAATCCTTCGCTCGCGTTTGCCCGCATCGTCTCCCTTTTCGGTCCGGAAACGGTTAAGTTCCCGCCCGGCATCCATCCGACCGCTATCGTCGGGGAAGGCGTGGTTCTGGGCAAAGACGTTTCCATCCAACCCTATGTCGTAATCGAAAACTACGCCCGAATCGGCGACCGGACCGTGCTTGGCGCCGGCGTCTACGTGGGGCATTATACCAGCATCGGGGATGACTGCCTTGTCTTTCCCCGCGTTTCCATCCGGGAAAGAGTGGAAATCGGCAACCGGGTAATCATCCACGGGGGCACCGTTATCGGCGACGACGGTTTTGGTTTTGCCACCGTCAGCGGCATCCACCAGAAGATTCCCCAGATCGGAACGGTGCGGATTGAAGACGACGTCGAAATCGGTTCCTGCGTCATTATAGACCGGGCGCGTTTTGACTCAACGTGGATTAAGCGGGGCGTTAAGATTGACAATCTGGTCCAGGTTGCCCATAACGTCACCATCGGCGAGCACACCATCGTCGTAGCCCAGGTGGGCATCTCCGGAAGCGCCACCATCGGCAAAAACGTAATCATCGCCGGCCAGGCCGGAATCATCGGTCACGTGGAAGTCGGCGACAACGTAATCATCGCCGGGAAATCGGGTGTTACTAAAAACATCCCGGCCGGCAAAAAGGTATCCGGTTTTCCGGCCCGGGAGCACACCCAGGACATGAAAATCCAGGCCTACCTGCACAAGCAGCCCGAACTCTGGGAAAAAGTTTTGGAGATGGAAGCCCGGCTAACCAAACTGGAGAAAGATGGCACAGCAGACAACCATTAAAAAAGAGATATGCCTTAAGGGAAAAGGCCTTCATACCGCCCATAAAGCGACGGTAACCTTTAAACCGGCTCCGGAAGACAGCGGCCTCGTCTTCGTGCGTACCGACCTGCCCGGCCGGCCGCAGGTGAAGGCGGAAATCGCCAACCTTCTGCCGGAGGAAAGGCGCTCCCGGCGCACTTCCATCGGCCGCGGCCCGGCGGAAATCCATACGATCGAGCATATTCTGGCCACGGTGCTGGGTCTGGGCGTTGACAATCTCCTGGTTGAAATAGACAACGACGAATTTCCCGGCGAAGACGGCAGCAGCAAGAACCTCGCCGAACTGCTCCTGCAGGCAGGACTGGAAGAGCAGCCGGCTCAGCGGCGCGCGCTTATCCTGAAGGAACCGGTCTTTGTCAGCAGCAACGGCAGCCAGATCATTGCGCTCCCGGCGCCGGAATTCAAGGTTTCCTATACGCTGGACTATCCCGCGCCCCTGAACAGTCAGTTTGCCTCTTTTTCGATAAACCGCGACACCTTCCTGCGCGAAATTGCGCCGGCCCGCACCTTCTGCCTCCAGGAAGAGGTTGATGTTCTGGTGAAGAGCGGTCTGGGCAAGGGTTCCAACTACGACAACACCATCGTCATCGGCGAGAAAGGCGCAATCAAAAACGCCCTGCGCTTTGAGAACGAGATGGTCCGACACAAGATTCTGGACCTTTTGGGAGACATCGGCCTGCTGGCCGTAAAGCCCCAGATGCACTTCGTGGCGATTCGGAGCGGGCACAACCTTAACGTCCGCCTGGTCAACAAACTGGTTGATAT
>CAZBFL010000049.1:0-2415 GCA_964491175.1 uncultured bacterium | reverse complement strand
ATCAGCCGTCGGGAGACTGCGGCCGGAGTGTTTTCGCCGGAAGCGGAAGCGGTTTCGGACAAGGAGTTCCTGGAGGCGGAGGATATCTTAAAAATTATCCCCCACCGGCATCCGTTCCTTTTCGTAGATCGAATCCTGAAGATTGAAGACGACAGGGCGATCGTCGGGCTCAAAAATGTTTCTATTACGGAACCGTATTTTGCCGGCCATTTCCCGAACCACCCGGTAATGCCCGGGGTTATTCTGATTGAAGCGATGGCGCAGGTAGCCGCCTGCCTGATGCTGAGAAAAAAGGAGAACCGCAATAAGGTTGCCTATTTCGCGGCGATAGACAACGCCCGGTTCCGGAATGCGGTCCTGCCCGGAGACCAGTTGTTCCTCGAAGTAACGCTGGTAAAGTTCCGCACCCGCATCGGTCAGGTCCACGCTAAGGCCTCGGTAAACGGAAGGGTAGCCGCCGAAGCGGACCTGATGTTCGCCCTCATGGAACGGTAACCGCATCATTTTTAGCGCTCACCGGTTTTGTTGGCATCCTTGCCTTATTTAATCCCCATCATCAACCAGGAAAACAAAAAATAAAGAGCGATTCCAAAGATAAGGCTCGGGAATATTCCTACCCGGGAACATAAAAACCATACGACCAAAATGTAAAGTATCCACGGGGGCACTACATACAAAAACCCCTGAACGTACTTGCCTACGGCGTCAGTACCGCCTGTTTTATATATGAGAAAAATAGCCAGAACCGACAGGGAAGGAAACTGGGTGATGAACGCGGCAAGCTTCCCTTCTCCTTTGGAACCAAAGTAAACGGTTAAAGCAACGATGGTGCCGCCAAGAATAAAGTGCCACACAAGGCTCATTCCTATTCCTCCATCTCCCCCGGCCACACAACGCCTTTCTTGGTTCGGTAAAATCCGATTACCCCAGCCGGATGCGGGGGTCATTAGCCGCCAGAAGAATATCGGCCAGAAGGTTACCCGCCACCAGCAGCAGCCCGCCGAAGAAGAGGGAGGCCATAACCACGTAAAGGTCCTGGCTCATCACCGCGGAGAGCATCAACTGTCCGATGCCGGGCCAGGAGAGGATAATCTCCACCAGCGCCACCCCGGACAGAAGCCCGGAAAGTTCGTAACCCAGGAGCGTGATTAAGGGGTTGAGGCTGTTGCGCAAAACGTGACGAAAGACCCTCTTCTCCGTAAGCCCTTTGCCGCGCAGGGCGGTTACGAAAGGCGCGGAGAGGTTTTCCAGAAAGTTGGCCCGGGTCACCCGGAAGAGACCGCCGAACCCGACTATGGTCAAGACCAGGGCCGGAAGGCTTACGTGCCAGAACCGGTCTGCAAAACGAAGGGGCGCGGAGAACTCCCCGGCGAAGACACCCTGGCTGCCGCCCAGCGGAAAGAGCCCGGTGCGGGCCGCAAAGACCAGAAAGAGAAGGGCCAGAAAAAAAGAAGGGAGGGAGATGCTGGTGAAGGCGAAGACCGAGAGCATTTTGTCAACCGGTTTGTGCGCCTTGATTGCGGCCAGCACGCCCAGCGGCACACTGACCAGCCAGGTAAGGAAGAGCGTAACCAGAGAAAGGAATAGGGTGTTAATCAGCCGTTCCCGGATAAGGGTGGCAACCGGTATGTGATAGACGAAGGAGACGCCCAGGTTAAGGGTCGCGAGGTTTCGCAGCCACTTGAGGTATTGGACTGCCGGGTTTGCGCCCAGACCAAACTGCTGCCGCATCAGTTGCAGGGTCTCCGGTGAAATCTGCGGGTCAAGGGAAAGCTTGGTGAAGTAATCGCCGGGCACTAACTGCATCACCAGAAAAGAGAGGAAGGTCATCCCGATTAAGAGCGGGATAAGGTGCAGGAGCCGTTTGCCGACGTATCGCCACATAAAGTTTATGTCATCCGCAATGACCTCTACGGGAGTAGGGAAAGATGGCCGGAGAATGTGTTTTTCGCGGAGCACCCCAGGTCCGCGCTGCCCTGTGTCTCGCCGGAAACCAGGCGGCCGTCTGCAAACAAGACGATTCCTTTCCCCGGGTTAAGGTCAAACCCTATCCTGGCGCACGGCCGGCCGTTAAAGACCGCCTGGCCGAGATACCGGCTGCGGGCAAGGTCCGGAAAGACCTGGGACAGGAAAAGATTCCACGGCAACCCTGAGGAATCGTTTAACGCCTCCTGTCCGGGCAAGAGACCGGAAGGACCCACCCGGAATTGCACGATACGGCCGGCAGCCGAAACCGGGGCAACGGTCTCTTTAGAACCGATTGTGGTCCGGCCGTTGAACCCTTCGGCCCTCGCCTCAAGCGTGGCGGCGCCGTCAGGGGCGGATTCAACCATCCGGATAGAGGCCTGAAAAGTAATCTTCGTCGTGATTGGCGCGTCCCGGCCTGCGTCTCCGGCCATTTTAATTTCGTGCTGT
>CAZBFL010000048.1:0-7502 GCA_964491175.1 uncultured bacterium | reverse complement strand
CAGCGGTTCATTGTCTTCGGTTGACCTTATCGGACGTCCGATGATGGAAGGCGGTCGTCAGGAGGCAAAAGATTTTTTTGACCTTTACTATCTTTCCCACACATTTGTGCCGCTGGCAAATTTCAGCGAAAAATTTTGCGCGCCGGTACAAATTGAAGGTTTGATTCGCTGGTTTCGCACTTTTGACCGTTTTGCGATGAAAACCGGCATTTTGGAGATTAAGGCGCAGACCCGGCCGGATTGGCGAGGGATGGAGAGGCATTTCCAAAATGAGATTGAGCGCTTGATTGAAATGGAGGTGGATTTTCAATGAGAAATTGGCTGTGGGACCGCAAGATTACCGAAGAGAAGGCGCAAAAAATTCTGGCCGACCCGGGAAACAAGTCTTTTGTGGATTTGGCCGCTTTGCTCCTGAGCAGAAACAACATTCCGCGTGAGGTAATTCCGACATACCTGAATCATAAGGTTTTCGTTTCCTGCTGGCCGCAGATAAAACGCCGGATGCGCAAAGACAAGTGGAATAAGGAAAGGATAATATTCTGGCAGGCTATTTACGAAAATCTTCTGGCCCGGCTGAAAAAAACCGGTTTCAAGGTGAGAACACCCAGCGCCAAGCCCGACCCATTTCTGGCGAAAGTGGGACGAGAAATAAAAAATTGGCGCAAAAAAAAGGGATTGGCGCAAAAGGAACTGGCTGACAGAATGAAGGTCAGCCAGCAGGTGATTTCCAGATTGGAACGCGGGGAAGACAATGTCAGCGTAAAATATCTTCGGCGCTTAGCCGACGCCCTCGGCGCGGATGTGAGCGTTGTCCTGATTTCCAAGCCTTAAGTTAGCCTTAAGCAACGTTCGATTAACTTGTAAAAAAGAACATCGGAGAGTAAAATATAAAAAAGGCCGAAGTGGTGGAACGGCAGACGCGCTAGCTTCAGGAGCTAGTGGGATAACTCCCGTGGGGGTTCGAATCCCCCCTTCGGCACGAAATACAGTGAATAGTAAACAGTGAATAGTGAATAGTATGAAATACAATAAGAAGAAGGGTGGGTTTACGCTGCTGGAGTTGATGGTGGTGCTCATCATCCTCTCCCTCCTGGCGATGCTCGCTTTGCCGCGATTTTTTGGGCGGGTGGACGATGCCAAAATAACCACTACCCGGGTGCAGATTCAGAACCTGGAGACCGCTCTCCGGCTCTTCTATCTTGACACCGGATTTTATCCCACTACCGAGCAGGGTTTAAAGGCGCTGGTGGAGAAACCGGGCGATGCGAAAAACTGGCGCGAAGGCGGCTATCTGGAAAAAGGGATAGTACCCAAAGACCCCTGGGGCAATGATTACGTTTATCGTGCTCCGGGCGAGTCCGGCCGCGAATACGAAATATTCTCTCTGGGCCGGGACGGAAAAGAAGGCGGCAGCGGAATTGACGCCGACATTAAAAGTTGGGAAACATCCCAATAATCGCGCGGGACCATTCCTTTGAACGGCAAACAAGGTTTTACGCTGGTGGAGGTTGTGGTGGCGCTCGCCATAATTGCCACCAGCCTTCTTTTTCTTTTAACCGCCATCCGCCAGGGATTAAGCCGCCTGGAATCTTGCCGTTCCGAACTTCAATCCTGCCTTTCAATGCAGACGGTCGTCAGCGTTTTTTCCGTCGGCGCCAGCCTGCCCTCAAATAACGATAATTGGGCTGCCGAAGAGTCTGACCTCCGGCCGGGCCTGAAGATAATCCGCCTGCAGCGGGGGGGCGGAGAGGGCGTTAAAGCATGGATAAGCAAGAAAGAGACGGCGCCGGAATAGCGTTGGCCGCAGGCGGGCGGCTATTGCCCTCTAAGGGGCTTGTCCGTCAGAGCTTCAGCGCAGGCGGATTTACGCTGATTGAAGTTATTCTTTCCCTGTTTCTGACAGCGCTTATTTCCGGGATACTCTTCGCCGGTTTTTTTCTGCCTTTGCGCGCTGTCAGCGCCGCCAAGTCGGAACTGATCAAGGTGGAGGAGGCCGCGGTCTTTCTTACCCGGCTTTCCGAAGAGATATCGGCCGCTTATCCTGAATTGGCGAGTTTTTCCGGCTCACGAAATTCTCTCTCTTTCCTTTCCTCCGCCGGCACCGACCTTGGCCTGGAGAAAATTGGCTACACGGTGAAGGAAGGCAATTCCGCCGGGACGGTAATAATCTACCGCAAGGCGGGATTTCCTTACCGGCCGGACGGGAACGAACAGCCGGTTTTGCAGGCCGAAAATATGGTCTTCGGTTATTATGACGGCAAAGAATGGTCCGAGGAATGGAATGAAAAAGATCTCCCCTTGCTGGTTGAGGTTAACCTTGCCCGCAAAGGAAAGTCCTTCCGGGTCTTTTGCGGTCCGCGGGCAGGTGCTGGTCCTGACGCTGATACTGGTAGCGATACTGGCGTTGGCCGCAGCTGAACTCCTGGTCTTTCTTAAGCCCCGGCTGGAGATTTCCCGTCAACTTCTCCGGAGAACGGCTCTGGGCAGCGCGGCGGCCACCGGAATCGATTATGCTTCTGCGGCGCTGGCGGAAGACCTGAAGAACGGCAAGGTTGATTCCCTGGAAGAGGACTGGACCCGGGAAATTTCTTATCAATTGGACGGTATTTCGGTAACCGTTGCGATTGAAGATGAAGAGCGCCGGTTTCCCGTTTCTTACCTGGTTGACGGAACCGTTTCGGATACCGGACCGGCCGGTAAGATAAAAGAAAAAATTTCCGTTGATACCGGAGACGCCGGGTTAAGGATAAGCGAAACCGGCCTGGCGGCTTTTCAGGAACTGCTTGTAAAATTGAATATTCCGCCCGGCTGGGCAAAAGAGGCCGTTGACTCCCTGGCCGATTGGATTGACTCCGACGGCCAGCCGCGTTCTTTCGGCGCCGAAGACGAGTATTACGGAGTTTTCGGCTATCAGCCGCGTAATGGTTTACCCCGGACTCCGGGAGAACTCAGTTACGTCAAAGGTTTCCGTCCGGAGGTCACCCGGGTTCTCTTTCCGGCGCTGTCTACTTTTTCCGGACAGATTAATCTTAATACCGCATCGGCGGAGGTGCTGGAATCGGTCTTTGGCTCCGGTGAAAATCTGCCGGTTTATTTTCTAATACAGGGTCGGCCTTTTGAATCGGTTGAAGACGGCCTGAGACTTGCTCAAATCAGCCCGAAGATTTATAATCAATTGAAACAACGGCTTGGCGTGGCCAGTTCTTTTTTCTCGGTCCGGTCAACCGCGGTTGACGAATCCGGCCGGCGGGAATCTGTTTACGCCGTCTTAAAAAGAGATGAAAAAAAGAGCAGGGTTATTTACTGGAATCAAATTCCTTCCGGCCGCCAGTCTTTACCTGGGGGAGAATGAAGCCTCTGTTTCTATCCTGAAGCGCGGGCTCTTCTCAAAAAAGGAGGTCAGGCAGGAGTTTCGCGCGGGAACTCTCCCGGAGACGCTGGAACAGGTTGCGGTTTTTCTCCGGGCCAACCCGCCGTCCAAACTGACCGTTGTTTTAAACCATTCTTTCTTTCTGGAAAGAACCGTTTTTCTTCCTTTCCGGGGCCGCAAAAAGATTTCCCTGGTTCTGCCCGGGGAACTTGCTTCTTTGCTGCCTTCCCCCCTCTCGGAATATTTTTATGATTTTACGGCGCCGGAAGCCGGGCATCTGCCGGTCACCGTCTTTCTCCTGCCGGCGGCGGTCCACCAATCCATCACCGGCGCTTTCCCGGATATTCCGGTCAGGCTTCTGCCGTTAGACCTTGTCTTAAGCCGGCACCCGGCAGTCACCCGTTCCGAAAACGCCCTGCTTCTGGTCTCCGGCAAAAACCAGGGCCGGCTCTTTCTTTTCCGGAAGGGAAAATATGTTCTGGGCCGCAGTTTTAATTTTACCGAATCAGATTACCGGCAGCGCCTTGCGGAAGAAAAGGGTCTTTTACTTCATTCCAGCCGCCTTCCGGAGACGGAACCGGAGACGGTTACCCCGGACGAAAAACTTGTTTTCGGCCTGTCTTTCCGGCCGCAGGGTTTTGCGCTGAAAAAAGGCGGTCAGGTTTCCCGGCCCAAAGGCGGTTCTCTTTTGTATGCTGCGTTCGGCGGGCTGGTCATATTATGGGTTCTTTTTTTCGCTTCCCTGAAGGCAAAGAACGCCGCATTCCTTTCTTACCGGCAGGTTAGCGGAGAGTTGGCGCAGCAAAAAGAACTGGCGCAGGTGGGCGGCGCTTCCCTGACGTCTATTTTTACGGACAAGAACGTCACCCTCCTTCTTAAGGATGAGTTTTCACCCCTGGAAACGTTCAGCAGATTTAACGAGGCACTGCCGAACGACCTTCCTCTGAGTCTGGACTATCTTCAGATTGACCGTCAGAAATTGATTTTGAACGGCACGCTCGACGCCCCGGCCCAGGTGGATACGCTGGTAAATAAATTGGTTGCATCCGGTCAGTTCAAGGAGGTTGTGCTGGGAGAACTGAAGATTGAACGCGGAACCATAAAATTCCCGCTGACCGCAAAAGTTGCCGCCGCGCAAAAACAAAATGAAACCGGACCGTAAATTCGTGATTCTGGCAATAATCGTTTTTTATCTCCTGGCCATACGTTTGGCGATTGTGCCCAACTGGCAGGCGGCGGGTAAATTTAAAAGTGAAGCGGCCGGCCTGACTAAAGAGTTAAATTCTTTGGCCGCCCTGAACGCCGAATATCTTTCGGCGCGCCGCGGTCTGGAGGCGGCTTTGCGGCGGGAGGGTTCTACCGGAATCCTCTCGGCGGCCCAGAAGAAGGCGCAGGAGATGGGATTTGCCGCAAAATTAAAATCGGTTACGCCGGTCGTCCGGGATTTGAATGCTGCATTTCGGCTGGAGGGTTACGACTTGCGCCTGGATGAGGTTAGTTTGAAGGAAGCAATCCTTTTTTCGGAATCGATGCAGAAAGAAGACGGTTTCTATCTGGACCGGATCGTTCTGGAGAAGAACCGGGACGGGATGACTCTTTCCGCCCGGCTGCGCATCTTAACCGTTAAACAACTGTGAACCGGTCGAAAAGAAGGAAAATATTCATATGCACGACGGACCACTCCGGCGATTTTCACGGCGCTTTACTCGCCGCGGCGCTGAAGAAGGAGGACCCGCAGGTTGAACTCTGCGGCGTAGGCGGCGGATTGATGGCCGGCCAGGGCGTGCGTCTTCTCTTCAACCCGGTTTCCCACGCCGTGGTGGGATTTTTTGAAATCATGCGTTCTCTTCCGACCTGGCGGAAATTTTTAGACCGGGCGGCGGAGGGTGTGATTCAAGAGAAGCCGGAGAAGGTTATCCTGATCGATTCGCCCAGTTTTAACCTCCGTCTGCTGCGCCGGTTTAAGGATAACAGAAAAGAGCGGTTTATTTATTATATCAGCCCGCAGGTCTGGGCCTGGGGGAGCGGCCGGGTTAAAGAGATTGCGGCTTCCTGCGAACGGGTTCTGGTCATCTTTCCGTTCGAGGAAGATATTTACCGGAAAGCCGGCGTGCCGGTCTCTTTCGTCGGACATCCTTTTTTGGATACGGTAAAGCCGCTTCTTAGTCCGGCAGATTCTTTTCGCTCTTTCGCCCTTTTTCCGGATAAACCGGTGGTTTTGCTTCTGCCGGGCAGCCGGATTTCCGAAGTGAAGGCCATCTTTCCCGCGATGGCAGAAGTGGCCCGGCGCCTGACGCAGGAAGGCCCGGTTCAGGCGGTAGTCTATCCGGCCAGTCCTGAAGTCGGCCGGGAACTTTCCGGCGCACCGGGCATAAAAATTATTACCGGAGGCGATAAATACAGCCTTTTTTCCGTCGCCACTCTGGCGCTGGCTGCTTCCGGCAGCGTAACGCTGGAACTTGCCCTGCTTTCCGTGCCTTACGCGCTTCTTTACCGGCTTTCGCGCCTGACTTATCTGGCCTTGCGGCCGATGGTGCGGGTTCCTTACGCCGGGATTGCCAATCTGCTGGCCGGGAAGAGGGTGGTGCCGGAATTTATCCAGGCGCACTGCCGGCCGGGACTTATTCTGCCGGTTGTCCGGGAACTGCTTGGGGATGAACAGCGTCGGAATATGATGAAGGAAGAGTTTGTGAAGATAAGAAGCGTGCTGGGACAACCCGGCGCAGCCGGCCGCGCCGCACATGAGGTTTTAAAAAATGTATAACCTGTGGTTAAACCTCCGTAGACTGGAAAAATATCTTAAAATCCCCTGGGGGTTGTTGGCCGTTTCTGTTTGCCTGATGGCGGTTGACGTTTTGCTGGGCGGCGTTTCTTTGTCCGCGGTTATTCCGCTTCTTGACCGGGTTTTAAACCAGACTTCCTTCACACTGCCGGCTGACCTGCCTCGTTCTTTAGCGAATCTGCTTTCCGGGGTGGTGGAAGTCGTCAACCGCCTGCCGCCCCTCATTCTTTTAAGAAATATGCTGGCAATCGTTTTTATCGCCATAGTCGTAAAGGCTGTCGTTGCTTTTATGCAGACCTATTTTAATAATAAGTTTTCTTTAATTACCATCAACCGTTTGCGGATTAGAATTTTTGAAAAATATCTTTTGGCGCCTCTTTCCGAAAGCCAAAAGAAGAAGGTGGGTGAGCGTCTTTCCCACTTCACCTACGATGTCGGAATTTTAAATTCGACTTTCGGCGGGACCATCTCCAAGTTGATACTTAATACTTTCCAGGTCGCTTTTTATTTTTTATTCATACTCGCCATCACCCGGCGGCTTACCCTTATTTCACTCCTAATTCTACCCGCTTTTATCTTTCCGCTGGCGCGGATAGGCAAGAAGATTCGGGAACTGACTAAAAAGAGCCAGATTTCTTTCGGCAAGGTTAACAATTACATCCAGGAAGTCCTGGTAAACTTGTCGATTGTCAAGGCGTATGTTGCGGAAAAACGGGAGAAGGAGCGTTTCGACCGGGAACTCCGGAACTTTTTCCGCCTTTCCTTAAAGAGCGTCAAGCGGCAGGCTGTCCTTGCCCAGATTACGGAACTGGTGGCCGCGGTTGCCGCTGTTATGCTGATTTATTTCGGCGTCCGGGAAGTAACAAGCGGCTTTTTGACTACCGGTCAGTTCCTGGCTTTTATCGCCGGTCTTTTTGCCCTTTTTTCACCGTTGAAAACAGTTATTAATAACCTGGCCAGTCTTCAAACGGCCGCCGCGGTCTTTCCCCGGGTCTTTTCCGTGTTGGAAGAAGCAGATGAGAAAGAGACCGGAGAGGAAATAGTTTCCGGGTTTAATGCCGGGATAATCTTTGATTCGGTCTCGTTCCGTTATGGCTCCAAGAAACCGGTTCTGGACGGACTTTCGTTCCGGCTGGGCCGGGGCAAACGGCTGGGTATTGTGGGTGAGAGCGGGGTCGGCAAGACCACCATCATCAATCTTTTGCTCCGGTTTTACCAGCCGACCGGGGGCCGGATTCTGATTGACGATGTTCCGGTTTCCCGTTTTACCCTTTACAGTTACCGGAAAATTTTCGGGCTGGTGACCCAGGACTCGCTCCTCTTTAACGATACGATTGGCAACAACATTAT
>CAZBFL010000047.1:2676-7686 GCA_964491175.1 uncultured bacterium | reverse complement strand
GGTAAATACCGGGCCATCCTTGCAGACCAGGTACTTGCCGATTCCGCAGTGCTGGCAGTGGCCCAGGCCGCAGACCATCATCCGTTCCATGGAGAGGTAGATATTTTCCGGCTGGTAACCCAATTCCAGAAGTTTAAAAGTACTGAATTTCATCATAATCGGAGGCCCGCAGACCACCGCGACGCTGTTTTTGATTTCCAGGTCAAGGTTATCCAGCGTCTTGGTTACCACGCCCACGTCCCCCTTCCAGCAATCCTTTTCTTCACAGCGGTCAACCGTAATCCGAAGGCAGACCTTGGGGTCGATATTCTGCCAGAGGTCAAGGATATGGTTTTTATAAATAAAGTCCTGCGGGGTGCGTGAGCCGCAGCAAAAGCGTATTTTATTGAAGCGTTTCAATTCATGAATCAAAGAGAGAAAGAGGCTGCGCAGGGGAGCCAGGCCGACGCCTCCGCCGACCAGCAGGATATCTTTCCCCGCGAATTTTTCCAGCGGGTAGTCCTTGCCGAACGGCCCCCTGAGGCCGAGAATCGCGCCCGGCTTGAGAGAGTGGAGCGTTTCGGTAACACCGCCCACTTTGGCGACGCTTACTTCAAGGTAATTTTTTTCGTAAGGAGAAGAAGATGGCGTAAAAGGCGCTTCGCCTTTTCCCGGAACCGCGACCTCTACGAACTGCCCGGCCAGAAAATGGAAGTTTGGCGGAGCGGTCATCGTAAAGGTTTTGATTAGCGGACTCTCCTCGGTTATCTTGATAAGTTCCACCGGGTACGGCTGATAAGGATTAATCTTAGCCATTTATCTCTTTCTCCAGGTCGGATAAAACCTGACGTTTGTCAATTTTGCCCAGACAGCCTTCAATACAGCGGCCGCACCCGGTGCAGGCGTCAAAACCGAGAGCGGTATTAAGATAATCAAATTTATGGTAATAATGGTACCGGAAACGTTCCCAGCGGGAGTGTCTGGGGGTGGCTCCGCTGGCCATCCGGGCAAAACTGGCGGCCAGGCAGGAGTCCCAACTCTTATAGCGTTTCACCCCGTTTTTTTCCGAAAGGTCCGAAAAGGAGAAGCAATAACAGGTCGGACAGCCGAGGTTGCAGGCGTGGCATTGGACGCACATCTCCTGGCCGTACTTTTTCCAGGCGGCGGCATTGTTGCTTTTACGCACAATTTCCGAATAAGGTTTTTGGTGTTCAAAAGGCGCGTTAATTGTTTTCAGTTTTTCCAGGTATCCCCGGCGGTTTTTATCGCGTATTTTCAGGTCGGCGGCGGTAACTTCGGTTAAGTTCAGGTTTAACTCCGCCAGGAATTCCTCGCCTCGCGGGCTGCCGGTTTCAATCATAATCTCTTTATTTAAAGGAGAGAGGTTGATGTCAAAATATTCCTGGGGGTAGCAGAAGCGTCCGTGAAGGTTGCAGAAGCAGGTGGAGTTAGGTCGGGTGCAGTCGCTGCCGATGAGCAGGGTATTATTGCGCCGGCTGTAGTAGCGGGGTTCGACCGCATCGCCGAGTCGGTAAACGAAGTCGGCCGTCTTAAGCGCTTCCAGGTCGCAGGCCTTAACGCCGAGCAGGACCCGTTTTTCTTCTTCCCGGAACGGCTCTTCCGGAAGGGAGGCCGTCGTTTCGGAGGGGAAATAGAAGAAGAGTTTAATCGGTTCGGTCGGCCTGGTCTCAAAGAGTACGACTTCGGTCGGTTCCCGGAGCCGCTGGTAAACAAGCCGGTCCCCGCTGCGCTTCAGACCGTAGACCGCTCTTTCTTTTGCCTGCCGGAAGATTGCTTCCAGCCAGGCTTCTGTTTTTACCTTATGATAAGCCATTTATTTTCTTTTCCAGAAACATTATCGCTTCGTCCGTTCCGGCTTTTACCCGCGCGGAAAGGCCTTCGCGGACGGAAATTTCCTCCGGCTGAATGGCCAGCAGAAAAATTTCAGCTTTGGTCTGCAGTTTTAAAAATTGAACAACCAGAGAGATTGAAATAGCGTGGGTTGAGAACCCCTGGCTTGTAATCTCGTCTGCCGGAAATAACTTGAAATCGCCGGCTTCTCCGTCAAAATCGGCGGCGTCAACCAGGTAGATAACTTCAGGTTTAAAAGAGACGATTTCCGCCAGGTAATTTTCCGGAGTGGTTCCGGTTTCGTAGGTCCTGATTTCGGAAAAAACGGCCAGCCGTTCTTTCAGGGCGGCCGTCGTCACCATGCCGGCTCCGTCGTCTGCCTTCATCAGGTTGCCAATTCCCACAATTGCGGTTCGCGGCATGGCGCAGGGGTTTTGTTGTTTGTGAATATAGGAACAAAGAAATAATCTCAAAATTATAACCCAGGCGGGACAGACCTGTCAAATTATTTTGCTGACCAGCAGGATGCGGCCGGAGACCTTCTCCACACGCACTTTTTCGCCCTTTTTGATTGTTGACCCGTCAGAAGTCCGGGCGGTCCAGTACTCGCCGTGGGCGTAAACGGTGCCCTCCGGCGCCAGGTCGGTGCGCGCCTCGCCGGTTTCGCCGACAAGGCCTTCCTTGCCGGTGGTCACTTTCCGCCGCATCGCCCGAAAGGCGAAGAAAACGATGAGAAAAACCAGGCCGGCAAAGATAAAAGCGGCTGAAAGGGAAGAAACCCGGGAAGCGAGCTTGATATAGGAAAACGGCTTGATTAAAAAGACGGAACCGAATATGAGCGACACGATGCCTCCCAGGCCTAAAAGGCCGAATGACGGAGAATGGGCTTCCAGGATGAAAAAACCAACCCCCACAAAAACCAGTGCTATCCCGGCGATGTTGACCGGCAAGGCGGAAAGTCCGTAAAAAGCAAGGAGGATGCAGATAAAACCGACAACGCCGGGAAAACCGAGGCCGGGTGAGGAAAATTCATAAATAATGCCCAGTATTCCCAGAAGAAGAAGGATGTAGGCGATATTCGGGTCGGCTACCGACTGGAGAACCCGGTGCCGGAGGTTCAGTTTTACCTCATTTACCCCGGCCGATTTTGTCCGGAGCGTGACGGACTTGGATCCGAGAAGGATTACCCGGCCGTCAATTTGGGCCAGCAGGTCGGCCAGGTTTTCGGCGGTCAGGTCCGCCACCTTGAGCGCCACCGCTTCTTTTTCGTTGGCAGAAGCCGATTCGCGGACCGCTTTTTCCGCCCAGTCCGCATTCCGGCCCCATCTTAGAGCCAGGGAGGTAATCCAGGACGAAGCGTCGTTGACCACCTTCTTTTCCATCGTTTCGTCCATCTTGCCGGCCGGTGTCACCGGGTGGGCGGCGCCGATGTTGGTGCCGGGAGCCATCGCCAGGACCGGGCAGGCGAGCGCGATGAAAGTCCCGGCCGAGGCGCACTGGGCGCCTGCCGGCGAGACGTAGGCGACCACCGGTATCTTGCTGTTGAGGACACCTTCCACGATATCGCGGGTGGAGGTGAGCAGGCCGCCCGGCGTATCCAGCCGGATAACAATTGCGGCGGCTCCGTTTTGTTCGGCTTCCCGGAGCGTTTTCAGGAACATCTCGGCCATGGCCGGGTTGACCGCGCCTTTCATCGGCACGACCATTACCTCGGCGGATTGGCATTGGCCGGCAAACCCGGCGAAGATAAAAAGAAAGAAGAAAAGCAAACTCCACCGAAATTTTTTCATAATAATTACCTCGTGTATGTCATTCCCGCATGTCGTAAGCGGGAATCCGCGTTTAAACATACGGGGACAATGTCTATTTTGGTTTGGATTCCCGTTTAATACACACGGGAATGACCCGGATGAACCATCTATCTTCTTATCAAGATATCCGGCCGGTCTATCCTCTTTCCTTTATAGACCACTTTAACCATCGGCCAGCCCGGCGTGGCCGAGATAACCTCCGGTTCTTTATTCTCGGCAATCAAGATGGTATCTTCAGATTTGGTACCGCAAATTGAAGGGTTCCAGGCAAAGGCGGCGCCGGCGAGCGCCTTTCTTTTTTCGGTCAGGGTCGCCTTGAAATAGCGGCCGGCGTAGCCGGTTGGGCCGCCCTGATGGTGTTGGCGCCATTCTTCGGGAAAACCGGAATCCTGATAGGCCTTTACGCCGGCGGTAAAGATTTCCGCCATCGTCCTGCCGGGCCTGGTTTCCAGGATGAAAGCGGCGTCAACGTATGCCGCGGCTTTATGCTTTTGTTCCAGTTCCGGAGAGAGTTTTCCGAAAGAGACCAGCCGGGTGGCGGAGACGATCAAGCCGTCCCGGCGTCCGCAGACGACCAGCATCACGTATTTCTTAAGACGGTTTTTGGTCGGTATCGGGTGCCGGAATTTGGCGATTCTTTTGTCCGCGGCGACCAGCAGGACCGTCGGGCAGATACCCTCCGCCATCAGGATTTCGGCCATTATCCCCGCAATCTTATGTTCGGTGTCGTTAACCCGTATCTCTTTGGCGGCCGCCGTAAAACTTTCACCGACCTTTTTTCCGAGAACCCGGTACCGGGAAAATTCCGGTCCGGTCAGGGGGAGGTGGAACACGGAAAGTTCGGCTGTTTTTCCGACGGAACCGTTGTCCGAAAGAAAGCGGTCCGGTTTCGCAATCCGGGAAATAAGGTTATTTTTCTTTTCTTCCTCGTTCCAGGGAAAGACCAGCGTTTCTACTTCAAGTCCGGAAAGTTCTTCCTCCATAACCCGGCCGCTTTCAATGTTGTTGGCGAGCAGGTACGCCTTTTTTGCGGTAACCAGCAGTTCCGAGGAGCCGGAATCGCTGGCGGTCACGACCCGGTTCTCTCCGCCGCCGGTGAGCCAGGCGAAGTTGTCCTGACGGTTAATCAGGATTCCCGCTTTTTTCTCTTTCGCCAAAAACCGGCGCAGGCGGGAAAGTTTTACCCCAAATTCCTCTTTTTTATTCATAGTTTTAAAGCGCCGGGACTTTGTGAATCAGATTTAGCGCTTCGTTCCGGGTCTTGGCGTTCTTCAGAAAGATGCCGCGCATGACCGAGGTAGTCGCCCGGCTACCCGGTTTTTTAACGCCGCGCATCGTCATACAGAGATGTTCCGCCTCCACCACCACC
>CAZBFL010000047.1:913-2666 GCA_964491175.1 uncultured bacterium | reverse complement strand
CTGGGTGGTCATCCGTTCCTGGAGTTGCAGCCGGCGGCTGAATATCTCCACCACCCGAGCCAGTTTGGAGAGCCCGGTGATGCGGTGCTTGTTTGGGATGTAGGCGATGTGTGCTTTGCCCAGAAAAGGAAGCAGGTGGTGTTCGCACATCGAGTAGAGCGGTATATCTTTGACCAGAATCAATTCGTCGTATTCCTCAACGAAGACGACATCCAACTCTTCTTTAGGGTTCTTTTCCAGGCCGGAAAAAAGTTCCGCGGCCATGTCGGATACCCGTCGCGGAGTGTCTTTCAGTTCCGGCCGGTCCGGGTCTTCGCCGATTCCCTCCAGGTAAAGCTTAATCGCCTTTTGTATTTTTTTCTTGTCCATTGTCAGTTTGGCCGCTTTCTTTTGCTTCTCCTTGAATAAAGTCATCAATCTCTTTTCCGGTAAGCGTCTCTTTTTCCAGAAGGGCGGTTGCGAGCCGTTCCAGTTTCTCTCTCTTTTCCCGGATGACGCGGAGCGCTTCTTTTTCGGACATTTCCAGAAGTTGTTTTACCTCTTCATCTATCTCCCGCGCAGTTGTTTCGCTGTATTCCCGGCTTTGCGATAAATCTCTTCCCAGAAAAACTTCCCCCACGGTCCGGTTGTGATAACTGACCGGGCCCATCCGGGCGCTCATACCCCACTCGCAGACCATCTGCCGGGCAAGTTCGGTGGCGGAGTGAAGGTCGCTTTCCGCGCCGGTATAGACCCGGTTAAAGAATATTTTTTCGGCCGCCCGGCCGCCCAGGAGAGTAATCAGGGAATTGCGGAAGTAGTTGTCGCTCTCGATGTGAATATCTTTTTCCGGGAGGATGTGGGTGGCGCCCAAAGAGCGGCCACGCGGGATGATGGTAACCTTGTGAATGGGTTGAGATTCCGGAAGGCTGCGCTGGACCAGGGCGTGGCCGGATTCGTGATAGGCGATAATCTTCTTTTCTTCCGGGCTTAAGACCATGCTCTTGTGCTGCGCGCCCATCATCTCCTTGTCCATCGCCTCTTCTATGTCGTTCATTTCAATTACCTGGTGGTTTTTCCGGGAGGCCATCAGGGCCGCTTCGTTGCAGAGGTTTGCCAGGTCGGCGCCGGACATCCCCGGCGTGCTCTTGGCGACGATTGAGAGGTCGACGTTATCCGCCAGTTTGGAGTTGCGGGTGTGAACTTTGAGGATGGCTTCTCTTTCCCGGACGTCCGGAAGGTTCAGGACGACCTGCCGGTCAAAACGGCCGGGCCGGATCAGCGCCGGGTCCAGGACATCGGGCCGGTTGGTGGCCGCCATCAGGATAATTCCTTCTTCGGTGTGAAAACCGTCCATTTCCACCAGCAACTGGTTTAAGGTCTGTTCCCTTTCGTCGTGTCCGCCGCCTAATCCGGCGAACCGCTGCCGGCCGACCGCATCGATTTCATCTATGAAGATGATGGACGGCGCCATCCGTTTTGCCTGGCGGAAGAGGTCCCTCACCCGGGATGCGCCGACTCCGACAAACATCTCCACGAATTCCGAACCGCTGATGGAGGTAAAAGATACGTTGGCTTCTCCGGCCACCGCTTTTGCCAGGAGGGTCTTGCCGGTGCCCGGCGGTCCGATGAGAAGCACGCCCTTGGGGATCCGGCCACCCAGTTTTTGGAACTTCTGGGGGTCTTTCAGGAAATCTATTACTTCCTGAAGTTCTTCCTTGGCTTCCTCGTAGCCGGCCACTTCGCTGAAAGTTGTCTTGGGTTTTGTTTCCGA
>CAZBFL010000047.1:0-903 GCA_964491175.1 uncultured bacterium | reverse complement strand
TCCGAAAGGGGCTGCGGCCGGATGCGGCCGAAGGACATAATCTGGTCTCCGCCGCCTCCGGCCCGGCGGTAAATCATAAACCAGAAGAAGCCGATGATAAGCAAGACCGGAATGATGCCGGCCAGAATCTGTATCCAGACGGAACGTCCGGCTTCAGGCAAATCTTCAAATTGAATCCGATTTTCTTTTAACGCTTTGTAGATATCCGGGTCCTGGCTGAAAGTTTGAAACTCACCGTCTTTAGTTTTGCCTTTGATTTGTCCTTGCTGGATAATAACTTTGCCGGATATTTCATTGTTGGCGACATAGTTCAGGAAATCGCTGTAGGGTATCTTCCGGATCTTTTTTTCCGTTATTTTTGAGGATGAAAGATGGGCCAGGTAAAAGATAAATACGCCTAAAATCACCCAGAAGAGCAAACTCTTCCAGAAACCGGGTATCTGGGGTTGAGGAATGTCCGGCATCCTTTTTTTTAAAGGAACCTTGTCTTTGTTTTCCATAGAGTTACGCTGTTTTTTTACTGATTGATTCTGAGAAACGGAGCGCGCAAAACTCTCCGCACATGGAACAATAATCTTCTTCCTTCGCCTTTTTTTTCGGGAATTTATCCGGATTCAGGGAAAGCTTCTTTTGTTCCGGCCAGTCCCGTTTATTACGGGCCGAAGAGAGGAGCCAGTCCTGGCGCCAGGCGCTCTTTTTTCCCCGGCAGAGGTCGATTGCGTGTGCCGCGATGCGCGAGGCATAGACGCCCTCTTTCACGTCTTCGGGTGAGGGCAGCGAAAAATGTTCCGCCGGGGTCACGTAGCACAGGAAGTCGGCGCCGGCCATTCCGGCGATGGCGCCGCCGATTGCGCCGACGATGTGGTCGTATCCGGGAGCGATGTCGGTTACCAGCGGGCCCAA
>CAZBFL010000046.1:0-7839 GCA_964491175.1 uncultured bacterium | reverse complement strand
GTTAATACGGCGGCCGACCCCAATTGTGTAACGATATAAACCTTCTTTAAAAACGATTGAAAATATGGCGGCGATCAGGGGCAGGAAAGTCGGTATGGTCCGGTAATGGGTTAGGGCGCTGAAAACTCCCCGGTACATAAATCCGAAACCGGCCGCCAGGAGGAACACGGTGCAGGCCGCGGCGGCCATAGTTTCAAATTTGCCGTGCCCGTAAGGATGGCCTACGTCTTTAGGCCGGGCGGATACTCTCAAGCCGAAGAGGACGACAAGGGCTGATACGATGTCGGCCAGGGTTTCAAAAGCGTCGGTCACCATCGCCTGGCTGCGCCCCAGGATTCCGGCGAACATCTTAAAGAGAAAGAGGCCGATATTAATCGCCAGGGCGACCAACGTGTTTTTGCGTCCGGCAAGATACCGTTCGAACCGGCTAATCATACGCTCTTTCTTCTTTCTGGAATCACCAGGGATTTTTTCCAGGATTTCCCGATCCAGGCAAGGGCGTTCTCAATCCGGACCGAAGTGACCGGGTGGGTGCTTAACGGGGCAATAATCAAACGAGGTTCTTTCTTTTCAATATCGCTTAGCTTTCGCAAAAAGGAAACCATGCCGGCAGGGTCATACCCGGCCTGCTGGGCATAAGACATGCCCAGGGTATCGGCTTGAAGTTCGTCCTTGCGGCTGTAAGATAACTGCGTCAGGTTAAAGGCGACGTTAACCGCTTGTTCAATCTGCGCGTAACGGCTTTCGGAAAAGATGATGGAGGCCGGAACAGAATAAAGAACCTGGGACTGCATTTGCTTAATGGCGTGCCGGGCCGCCACGTGCCCAACTTCGTGACCCAGGACACAGGCCAGTTCATTATCCGAAGAAACCAGCTTCAACAGACCGGTCGTCACATAGATGTATCCGCCGGGTCCGGCAAAAGCGTTGACCGATTTGTCTTCCAGAACTTCAAAATAATATGTAATATCCCCGCGCCCCGACTTGCCTGCCACCTTTCGACCTATCTTCTCAACCCACTCTTTTGCCTCCGCATCGCTGCCGGGTTTGAACTCTTTCCGAATCTGGCGGTCTACCGATTGGCCTACCGTAATCTCTTCCTGAGTAGAATACAGGCTTTTTTCCTGACGCCCGGTTACCGGATTATAAACGGTGGCACAGCCCCCAAAAGAGATTCCGGCAAACAATAGAAAAAACCCTAAAAAAATATTCCTGTGCTTCATGGTTGGACAAGAAACGATGATTCGTCTTGAGGGTTTACCGATTATCTATTCAAACTTGCCGCCGGAGCGAATCCTCTCAACCAGTTGATTGAAGGCCCTGGCCAACCCGCTGTAGAAATCTTTTTCGCGCAGGACAACCGGCGTTTTCGGCAATTTGCCGGAAACAGCCGCTTCCTGAACTGCCCTTTCCAGCCGGTACAACGGTCCGGAAATCCGGTGCAGAATACGAAAGTACAGGATACCTCCCAGGATAACTATCGGCAATCCGCCAAGCAGGAACAAAGCGCCCAGAATTTTCAGCGTTTTCTTCTGAATAATCAAGAGGTACTCCGGATTCGTGAAATTCGGCAAAGCCAAAAGGTTGTTCCAAAACGTAAGGTAAGTAATCAACCCGCTGATTAAAAACGCGATAATAACGAGCCAGGAAACTACCAGCGTATATCTTATCTCCACAACCGGGTTGACCATCCTCCAGAAAGACCTTTTAAACCGTTTTTCCGCCATAATTTTTTACCCCCACAGGAATTTCCGTAAAAGAATTAAAGATTAAAAGTCCGCCCCGGATTGTCCGGTTACCCAGGTTAAGTCCCGGGCGAAACCATCCCCCCCGACCTTGTTATCGGAGCCGTAACTACCAATTGTGTAACTGGTCCGGTTGGAAAAAGGACTGGTAATCGTCAGATAATAGTAATTTTGTTGGTGAACGTTGCTTGGAATCCAAACCCTAATGGTATTTTCTGAAACCAGGGTCAATTGCTTGGTGATAGTATAGATATGCGGGTTGATGTCGCTTGGATGAACAATTTCAACACCGTTCAACCATACTCTGGTTGATGCGACCGGATGAGAAGAATTATCAATAATCAACGTGCCGGAACCGGGTACCGCCGGAAAAGTAAAGGTTTCATCGTAGGGTGGCCCGTGACTCTCCCGTTTAAATTGTTTCGGTCCAAAAACTACTCCATAAATCAGGTGGTAAAAATACTCTTTCTTCCAGGGGTCAACCGGGGTCGTCTTCAGGTAAGGGCCGCGCCACCAACGTTCGTATCCGGGCGGCGAAGCGGTGGAAGCAAGAGATTCCAGGGTGTTGTTGGTTGCCGGCGGATAATACTTGACTTCGGACTTGACCGACTCCAGGAGCATGGCGTACTGCGAGATACTGGTCTTGGCGACAACCACCCTGGTTCTTTGCGAGGCCTGCCGTATCAGGGTAAAACCGACTGCGCCGATTATTATCAGGATACAAATTCCGACGAGCAGTTCCACTAAGGTGAACCCCGCCTTCCCGTCTCTCTTCATTTTGGACATTGGGTATACTTTACCACCAAATTACGGAAAAAACAAGGGCTAAAAAAAATCAACCGTGGAGGAGGCTGTCGGCGACCTGGTAAACCGGTCCGGCGCCGATGGTCAAAACAACGTCTCCCTCCCTGACGTTTTCCTTTAAATACGAAACTACCTCCTCGAACAAAGGAAGAAAAGACGCCTTCTTCCCCTCTCCGGAAAGTTCCTTAACCAGGTCCCGGGAAGAGACGCTGCGCCGGCTCTCCTCGCTGTCACGCACAAAAAATATCTCCGGCACAATTACCTCGTCTGCCAGCACAAAAGAACGGGCAAAATCCTTCAGGAAAAAACGGGTGCGGCTGTACTGGTGGGGCTGAAAAACAGCGAAAATCCTTCCCTTCGGATAGCGCTGACGGACCGCGGCAAGGGTTGCCATAATCTCGGAAGGATGATGAGCGTAATCGTCCAGAACCACTGCGCCCCGGTATCGGCCTTTGAACTCAAGCCGGCGCCGCACTCCGGTAAAAGAACCCAGCCCCGCGGCTATCGTCTTCGGTTCCAGGCCCAGGAGATGGCAGACCGCGAAAGCGGCCGTGCTATTCAAAACATTGTGCCGGCCCGACAGTTGTATGAAGACCGGCGCCAGGTTCTCACCCCCGAAAAAGACCTTAAAACGGGAACCATCTTTTTCAAATTTAATCTCCTGCGCCTGGTAATCCGCGTCTTTCACGCCGTAAGTAAAGAAATTTTTATCCAGGCGGCCGGCTGCTTCGGTCAGGCTGCGGCTCTCCCGGCACAGCACCGCAAACCCGTTATCCGGCAGCAAGTCCAGGAAGGCCAGAAAGGCCGACTCGATGTCGGCCAGGTCGCGGTAATAATCAAGATGGTCTTCTTCGATATTGGTAACCACCGCCACCCTCGGCCGCAGGGAAAGAAAATTCCGGCGGTATTCGCACGCTTCCGCAACCAGATATTTACCTTTGCCGGTGCCGGAATTTCCGCCCAGGAGCGGAATCTCGCCGCCGATGACAAAACCGGGTTCTTTTCCCGCCTGCTTTAAAATCCAGGCGATCAGCGCGCTGGTAGTCGTCTTGCCGTGGGTGCCGGCGATTGCAATTCCGAACCGCTTTTCCATCAGGGAACCCAGGGCCTCGCTGTAAGTAACTACCGGCGTTCCCCGCCGTCTGGCCTCTGAAATTTCCGGGTTGTCATCCGGCACCGCGGAAGAAGCGACTACCGCTTCCGTCCCCTCCGGCAGGTTCTCCGGACGGTGGCCTGTGAAAATCCTGGCGCCCAGCGCCTGCAACTCTTTCAGCAGCAGGCCTTCCTCGGCATCGGAACCGCTCACCTCTTTTCCGGCGGAAAGCAGAATCCGCGCCACGCCGCTGGTTCCGATGCCGCCCATGCCCACAAAATGTACCCGCTGCAGTTTTTCTATTTCCATATTTTAACAATATTTTACCATATTGTTATCATCGGCAGATATCGCCGAACCGGCAATTCCGGCAGGAATCTTCATCCGGGTCAAAACCGACCGTTTTATCGGTGATTTCCGACAGAATAGACCGCAGGGCTTGCAGGCATTTTTCCATTATCATTTCTTTCTGAGAAAGGTATTCCTCTCCCGGAAATTCCACGAGACTGGTCTTTCTCAGGTAATAAAGCGCGGCCGTGGTATTGGCCGCTTCATATCTCTTTTCAATAAAGTTAATGTAGAGCGGCAGTTGAAAAGAATTAACCGCGTCCCGGATAGACCTTCTGTTCAACTCCATCTTATCAAGTTTCTTTACGACGGGCATCTTCTGTTCCGCGCCGGTCTTGTAATCAATTACCAGCAGCCTGCCGTCCGGCAGGCGGTCGATACGGTCAACCTTGTAACCGAACTTAAATATCCGGCCGGAAAATTCCACCGCGTCTTCCAGACCCTGCTCCAGGGAAATAATCTCCTTAACCTGCCGGTTGTCCCGTTCATAATCGAGAAATTTCTCCAGGCGCCGGCGGAGCAACTGCTGAACCAGAAAATCCCCGGCTTTAATCGTCTTCCGGAAACCGGTCCGGAACTTTTCCTCCATCATCTCCAGGAAAAACGTCCGGAACTTCCCGTCGATTATTGGTTCCTTGCCCAAAAATCCTTGATACGCTTCTTCCAACAAGAGGTGAATGAAAGTTCCAATCTCCTTACCCTCCGGCTCCTCCAGGAGTTCTTCTTTCTCGCGAAGTCCCAGCACATACCGGTAATAGAACATAATCGGGCATCGGAGATAGGTATCAACGCTGGAAGCGGAATACCGGAAATTCCGGAGAAAAGTTATCATATCCGGACTTTTGCCGATTGTTCCCTTAACCGGCGCCGGCAGGACGCTGAAAAACGCTTTATGCAAAGGCGGTTCCGCCAGATTTCCGGCCTTCCACTGCTTCTCCCAGATAAGTTCTTCGATATAGCGGCTCTGTTCCTTCTTCGGGCTCCCGTCGTAAATCAGGTGAACGCTGCGGGCCGGAGCAATCAGGCTGCGGAACTGGTGGCGCTGGATCTCCTCCTCCAGACCATACCTTTCCAACCCGGCGTTCAGCATCACGTCCCGGGGGATAAGCGGTTCGCTCAGGCGCAGACGGGGCAGAATAGATTCGTTGGCGTCAATTACGATTACCTCCTCAAAAGTCAGGTTGCGGGTTTCAAACAGGCCCAGGACCTGCAATCCCTTCAAGGGCGAACCGGCAAAATTCACCATTTCATTATTAATCTTATCCTCAAATACCCGGAACATTTCCGCGGCGGAGAATTTTTCGTCCCGGAATCGGGCGGTTTCCAACTCTTTCTTGACAGATAGGACCGCTTTGACGAACTCAAGATTAAGCGGATACCGGGCCAGAAAACTTTTCCGGAGGAGAAGGTCGATGAATTTTTCCAGGGTTTGGGAAAAAACGCCGAAAGTATTGAGTTTCTTCTCTTCCCAATCCAGAAAAAGAGAACGGTGGAGTTCCCGCAGAACCTTCTGCAGGTTCGCGGCGCCGACAGTCAGACCCATCCGGTTCAAAATTTCATCGGTTGACGCGTAAACTTCTTTCAGGGACTCTATCTCCCTTAGTCCGACGAATAGGCTTCCGGCCAGAGAATTATCCACTGCGCCGAGCAGAAACTCTTCCAAACGGTGGACCAGGACCCTGGTTACGGACGGTTTGTATCCCAGTTTCAGATTTTTGATGAACGGGTGGCTCAAAACCCTCAAATAATCTCTGGCATAATAACGGCTGCCGTGCCTGGTCTCCTGGGCCCGGAAGACGGCGCGGAAAAGAGAATGGATGGAACTGCGCTTCAGGGGATACCCCATGGAAACATTAAACTCGCCGGCCAAACCGGTAATCTCCGAAAGGAGCGGAAGCAGGCTGGCCGGTTCCGGGACCACAATCACCGTCTTCCCCCTCCTTGCCGGCGGGATGTCCGCCAGGATTTCCCGGGCCAGGCAGGCCTGGGAATGAGTGTCGAACCCGGCGTATAATTTAACGTTATATTCCGGCTTTTCTTTTGTTTCCGTGTTGCCCGCCGAACAACCAAAAACCTTGGACGCCCGCTCCAGAACAGACCACTCCGATTGGTCTCCCTGAAAAATAACTGTCGCCCGGTCTTTTTCGTAAAGATATTTAATTACCTGTTCTTCGGTCCGGTTCAAATAGAAGAGGCCGGCAAAGAGGACCCGGTCAAACTCTGCCGGGCCGGTTTCGGATATGTAACGGGCGGCCAGGCGGTAAATCAAACCGCGGGAATATCGTTTCTCCGTCTCCAGCGCCCGGTGGTAGGAATCTCTCAATGCGACGATGGTCTTTAACTGGGCGTTGATGCTCTCCGGGATGTCAAAACCGATTTCCGCGCTCTTCTCCACGTTTTCCAGTTTTTCCGAAGGAACATCCTCGATGTCAAGCTGTTCTATAAAAGCATAAATTTCTCTTGCCCACGGCAGGAAACGGGAAAATTCACCCTTTCCCTCCCCCCTCTGAGAAGAAGCCCCCTCACCCGTTCCCTCTCCCCATCGGGGAGAGGTGAGGTGAGGGGATAATTTTTTACTCAGATTGTAAATAAGATAACAGGCCTCTATTTCGAATATCCGCTGAAAATTTTCCCGGCGCCGGACAACATGCTCCATAAATTCATCTACGGTAAAGAAAGCCGGCGGGAAAAAGGCCTTCCGGAACCTCCCGGCCAATTCCCGTTTCAAATAGAGCGCCGGCCTCTTGCCGCCGAAGACGATTGCGGTGCGGCTGAGGTTTCCGGCCGGTTCAACCTCTTCCAGAAGACCGGCCAGCCGCCCGATAAAGTCCTCCGGTAGGGGAAAAGATATAATCTTATCCATTGATTTCAACCATTTTCAAACTGTCCAAATATACCAAAATACCGATAACCTTGGCATCCGGATATATCTCTTTCATAATTTCAAGATATTCCGCCAACTGTTCCCGGTGTTCCGGCAGACCCTCGCCGGAACTCTTGTAATCGAGCACATATATTGAATCTGCTTTTATTATCAGCCGGTCAATCCGCCGGGTATTCCCCCGGCTGTCCACCACGTCTTTTTCCGTAAAAACAGACTCGCCTTTCGAAAGAAAGAAGAACGGCCTGAACCGGGGGTCAGCCAACAGCCGCCTTATCTTCTTTTCCGATCCGGATAATTCCCCTGCTTCCAGCAAGTATTCCGAACACACATCTTCAATCACAGCTTTAATAATCGAATCAATATCCGTATCGGTCAAATTTCTAATACCCGATAATACCCGGTGCATAACTTCGCCCCGCTCTATCTCCAGACGGTTCCGTAATTGGCGCTCGTCCACAAACTCGTCCTTCAACAAGTTAATCCAGTCCGGATAGTCAGCCGGCGCGATAGCCGGAACGGTTTCGTAATCCCTCACCTCTCCCCTCCGGGAAGAGGTTAAATTCCCTCTGATTGTTTCCTCTCCCCCACGGGGAGAGGATGAAGGTGAGGGGGGTACAAGATGCCGTGCGGAATTTTTCCGGTTGCCTATCCGGTCCGGCACGAATAAATAAAGTTCTTCAGCCGCCCTGGTTAAAGCCACGTAAACGCTGTCCAGTTCGTCTATCAGGCTCCGGCCGTATTCCTGACGGTAGCGTTCCATAAGTTCCGGAGAAAATTTGGCGTAATCCCTCTTTAACTGCGCCAAACTAAGTTTGTTCTCCCGGTCCTGGCAAACGCTGAAGGAACTTTTCCGGGCATTGCCCGCCGAAGCCCTGGCGAAGGAGAATCCGCTGCGGTTCACGCCGGCGTCAATACCCAGAAACGGAACGATGACTACCGGAAATTCCAAGCCCTTGGCCTTGTGG
>CAZBFL010000045.1:0-7967 GCA_964491175.1 uncultured bacterium | reverse complement strand
CATACAGGGACAGTGTCTGTTCTTGGTGTGGATTCCCGCTTAACACATGCGGGAATGACATTGTTGGGTTACATGCGGGAATGACAATATTAGATAGAAGAGCAATTGTTTGCCTGAATGTAAGTTTTTCCTTCCCATGGCGGAATTTGTCCACCTTCACCTGCATACCGAATACAGCCTCCTGGATGGAATGTGCCGCATCTCCGAAGTGACCCAACTGGCCAAAAAGTGGGGAATGCGAAGCCTGGCCATTACCGACCACGGAAAGATGTTCGGCACAATCCCCTTCTACCAGGAAGCCATTAAAAACGGCGTCAAACCGATTATCGGCAGCGAATTCTATCTGGCGCCCGGCGGACGCTCGGAAAAACGGGGCGAGAAGACCGGCGACGCCTATTCCCACCTGACCCTGCTTGCCAAAAACGAAGACGGCTACCGCAACCTGATGCGCCTTTCCACGCTCGCCCACACCGAGGGGTTCTACCACCGTCCAAGGATAGACCGGGAATTGATTGAAAAATATAACCGGGGCATCGTCCTCTTGAGCGGATGTCTGAAAGGCGCAATCAACTCCTTATTGCTGCAAGACCGGGAAGAAGAAGCGGAAAAAACAGCGGCCTATTACCTGGATATTTTCAAAAACGATTTCTATCTGGAAATTCAGGATAACGGCCTTCCGGAACAGAAAAAAATCCTGCCGAAAGTGGCGGCGCTCGGTAAAAAACTGGGGATTCCCCTGGCGGCAACCAACGACTGCCATTATCTTTACCAACAGGACAGCGTGGCCCACGATGCCCTGCTCTGTGTCCAGACCGGAAGTCATCTTCAGGAGGAAAAACGGCTCCGTTTTTCCTCGGACCAGTTCTATTTCCGAAGCGGCCGGGAGATGGAAGTAATCTTCGGAGAGATACCCGAATCTCTGAAAAACACCCTGGCCATCGCCGAAAAATGCAACCTGGAACTGGAATTCGGCAAATCGAAACTACCCCATTACGTGCCGCCGGCCGGAACAACCTTGAACCAGCGTCTGCGCCAATTAGCGGAAATCGGGTTAAAAAACCGCTACCGGATTGACCGGCAAGACTTTTCCGAAAAACATAAATCGATCATTGAGCGGGTTGAAATGGAATTAAAAGTTATTGAAAACATGGGATATCCCGGTTATTTTCTGGTCATCCAGGATATCGTCAATTTTGCGAAAGAAAACGGTATCGCGGTCGGCGCCGGACGGGGTTCCGCGGCCGGAAGCGTGGTTGCGTACCTGTTGGGAATTACCGATATAGACCCCCTGAGATACGGACTTATCTTCGAACGTTTCCTCAATCCGGACCGGGTAACCATGCCGGATATCGACATCGATTTTGAAGACAACCGACGCGATGAAATAATCGCCTACGTCCGCAGTAAATACGGCGCCACGCAAGTCGCCCAGATTGTTACCTTCGGAACGCTTTCCGCCCGTTCGGTAATCCGGGACGTGGGCCGGGTTATGGGCTTACCGTACGCCGAAGTGGACAAAGTCGCCAAACTGGTGCCGGGAGAACTGCATATTAAACTTGCCGAAGCGCTCAAGCAGGAACCGGAACTGGCCCGCCTGGTCAAGGATAACGAAGAAATGCGGCAACTTTTTGAAATCTCCAAAACCCTCGAAGGCCTGCCCCGGCACGCTTCCACCCATGCGGCCGGAATCGTCATCGGCGACAAACCACTCGAAGAATACACCCCGCTCTTCCTGGGCACCAACGATGCGGTCACCACCCAGTATGATATGAATGCGCTCAGCAAAATCGGACTTTTGAAAATTGACCTGCTGGGCCTCAAGACATTAACCGTAATCGACCAGGCGAAAAAACTGGTCAGCCAGCGCTACCACCGGTCCATAGACACTTTTCCGCTGGACGACCACCGCACCTACCAAATGCTCTCTTCCGGCAACAGTTTCGGCATCTTTCAATTGGAAAGCGCCGGCATGCGCGACCTTCTGCGTAAAATCAGCCCCACCATCTTCGAAGATATCATCGCCATCATTGCTTTGTACCGGCCCGGGCCGATGATTATGATGGAAAGTTTCATTTCCGGAAAAAAACACCCGAATAAGATACACTACGACCACCCGGTCCTGAAAGAAATCCTGACGCCGACCCACGGAATCATGCTGTACCAGGAGCAGGTGATGGAAATCGTGCACCGGCTGGGTAATTTTACGCTGGCGGAAAGCGACCTATTCCGACGGGCGATGAGCAAGAAGATTCCGGAAATAATGGAGCAAAACGAAGAACATTTCCTTAAGGGCGCCCGTCAGAACGGACTTTCCGAAAAGGTTGCCGGAAAAATTTTCAATCAGATTGTGAAGTTTGCCGGTTACGGATTCAACAAGAGCCACAGCGCCGGCTATGCCATCATCTCCTACCAAACCGCCTACCTGAAAGCCAACTATCCCCTGGAATTCATGGCCGCGCTCTTGAACAGCGAAACCGGCAACAGCGACAAGATTGTGGAATACGTTCAGGAATGCGAACGGATGCACATCTGGGTTCTGCCGCCCTGCGTTGAAGAGAGTTTCGCCTATTTCACCGTCTTCGGCAACGATATCCGGTTCGGCCTGGCCGCAGTCAAGAACGTCGGCTTCTCCGCAATTGAATCTATCGTCGGCGCGCGGGAAAAGGGCGGACCTTTCAAAGACCTCTTTGATTTCTGCCGGCGGGTGGACCTGCGCCTGGTAAACCGTAAGGTCCTGGAAAGTTTGATTAAAGCAGGCGCCTTTGACCTCTTCCGCCTGCACCGCAGCCAGTTAATGGCCTTAATCCCTTACGCACTCCAGGCAGCCGGCAGTTACCAGGAAGACGAACGCCGGGGCCAGAACACGCTCTTCGGCGATTCCGGCGCCACCGTCAAATTCCGGATACCCGGAGAAGTGACGGCTCTGCCGGAATGTTCGGAACCGGAGATGTTGGCCGGCGAAAGAGAGGTTTTGGGTTTTTACCTCTCCGGACATCCGCTCGGGCATTACGAAAAAATTCTGACGCTCTTTGCCAAAAACAGCGTCAAGGAAATCCTTGCCCTGAAATCCGGCACACCGGTGCGGCTGGGCGGCCTGATTGAAAAGGTCAAAAAATTAGTGACCAAAAGAGAGAGCAGGCGCATGGCCAGCTTCACTTTCGAGGACCTGACCGCCAAGGTTGAGGCGATGGTCTTCCCGAAAACTTTTGAAAAGTTCGGCGGGTTCATCCATTCCGGCAGCATCGTCTTTCTGGAAGGAAAGGTTGATATCAGAGAAGAAACCGCTCAGATACTGGTCAGCGAAATCGTGCCCGTTTCGGAAGGGATAAAACGCTACGCCCGGAAAGTTGAAATCACCTTCTTCCCGGCCGGAACCGAAGAGAAAACCTTGAAGAAATTTCAGGACTTGATTGCAAAATATCCGGGCGAAACACCGCTCCATCTGAAACTGATGTTTACCGGCAAGCGGGCCGCCCAGGTAAAATTGAACAACAACTGCCGAATCGCTCCGGAAGAATCGTTCATTAAGGCAGCCGAAGATATCTTCGGCTCGTCGTCGGTAACGTTATCGTAAATTATTCCCCTCCCCCTTGAGGGGGGAGGTGTGGTGGGGGTGAAACATGCAAAAACTATCGGCAGGTATCATCGGTTCCGGCGGAATTTCAGATTATCACGTCAACGGTTATCTCAAAATCGGCGTGCCGGTGGCAGCGATTGCCGACCCGGCGATCGAAAGGGCGAAAGTTCAGGCGGCAAAATACGGCATCGCAAAAACTTTCCCTTCCGCAGAAGAGATGCTGGAAAAATGTCCGGAAATCGCGCTGGTAAGCATCTGTACCCCCAATAAATACCATTCTGAATACGCCGTCAAAGCTCTGAAGTCCGGCCGGCACGTCTTTTGCGAAAAACCGCCGGCGCTCAATGCGGCCGAAACCGAAAGAATGAAGAAGGAATCCGAAAAGACCGGAAAAGTTCTGATGTTCAATTTCAACAACCGCGCCCGGCCGGAAAGTCAGGCGCTGATGCGGTATATCAAGAACGGAGAAGTGGGCCGGATAAATTCGGCCCAGGCAGTCTGGGTCAGGAGATGCGGCCTGCCCGCATTGGGCGGATGGTTTACGCAAAAAAAACTTTCCGGCGGAGGGCCGGTAATCGACCTGCTCCATATGATTGACCTCTCCCTCTACTTTATGGAATTTCCGGAACCGGAATGGGTCCTGGCCCAGACCTTCAACGACTTTTCCGGAAACCCAAACTTTAAAGGTCCCTGGGGGATACCGGAGACAGGCGGCGCAAGGATGGATGTGGAAACCGCTGCCCACGCCTTCCTCCGGTTCAAGACCGGCCAGGTCCTCTTCGCCCGGATGAGCTGGGCGGAGATGGTCAAAAGAGAGGAGGTCTCCGTAACTTTCCAGGGCAAAAAATCCGGCGGGATGATGCTCCGGCTCTTCGGAAGAGACGGCATCGACTCAACCGCAACCGACGACTGTGAAATCTATGCCATGAAAAACGGCGTGCCGGTCAACCAAAAGATTATCGTGGAACCGGACGAGAAGATGGGCCGGGAGAGGTCGGTCGCCAACTTCGTCAATACGGTCCGGGGTAAAGAAAAACCGCTCTCGACTCCGGCTGAAGCGGTAATCCTGATGAAGATAATAGACAGCCTCTATTGCTCGGCCGAACGGGGCAAGCCAATAAATCTTTCTTCTTAAACCATGATTAAAATTAGAAAAACGGGTATTGCGTACGAAAACGAGCCGTTTCTGGCGCCATTCGGTTTCAAAGGCGGTTATTTGAACGGGGCCTGGCAGACCGTCGCTTTGATGGAGAGCGAAAACGGCAAGCAGGGAATCGGGCTGGGCACGCAGAGTACCTTGTGGTCCGACGCCGAAATCTTTCTGAAAAACCCGGAAAAGACCGGGAACGAGTTGATGTACCGGATAACCGAAGAGGCGCTGCGGCTGGCAAAGGAAATCCCTTTTGAAACACCGATTGACCTGCTGGAAAAACTGGCGCCCCTGGCCTACGAATACGGAAAGAAGATAACCGGCAAAGGCAACCTGCGTCTGACCTTTGCCCTTAACGCCCTGGTTCCGGTGGACAACGCCGCCTGGCAGTTATACTGCGCCGAAAAAGGGATAACCGGATTTGACCGGATGGTGCCCCCGGAACTGAAATCCGGCCTGCCGGCACGGCACCGGGAACTGGCCAGCATCCCCCTGATGAGTTACGGCGTGCCGCTTAAAGATATCGTCGCCGCGGTCGATGACGGTTATTTCTTCCTGAAAATAAAGATCGGTTCCGACCCGGACAAGGACGGCGACCAGGAGAAGATGGTCCGCTGGGACAAAGAGCGGCTCTCAGCCATTCACGAGGCGGTCAGGGACCGGGAGATTTCCTACACCAAAGACGGCCGCATCCCCTACTACCTGGATGCCAACGGACGCTACGACAGCAAGGAACGGCTGATGCAGTTATTGGACCACGCCGAAAAGATCGGCGCCCTGGACCGCATCCTGATTATGGAGGAACCTTTCCCGGAAGAATATAAGGTTGACGTGCGGGATATCCCGGTACCTCTGGCTGCGGACGAAAGCGCCCATTCGGATAAGGAAGCGGCAGAAAGGATTGAGATGGGCTACCGCGCCATCGCCCTGAAACCTATCGCCAAAACGATGAGCATGAGCCTGAAGATAGCCAAAATGGCCGCCGAAAGAAATATCCCCTGCTTCTGCGCGGACCTGACCGTAAACCCCATCCTGGTGGACTGGAACAAGAACGTGGCCGCGCGGCTGGCTCCCCTGCCCGGACTGAAGATAGGCCTTCTGGAAACCAACGGGCACCAGAACTACAAAAATTGGGAAGCGATGCGCTCCTACCACACCCGGCCTGATGCCCCCTGGACAAAGACCGAACGCGGTCTCTTCCGTCTGGACGACGATTTCTACGCCTCCAGCGGCGGGATTCTGGAACCGAGCGAGCACTACCGAACACTGGTTATTTAGAGATAGAATCCGGGATCTGACCGGCAAATACAAAGGCGGTATAATTCGGTTGAGAACGTGAACGCCCGACGCCGGAATTTTGTTAACGCAGAGGAGGCAGAATATGGGCAGCAGAATGAGGTTTTTGGTCGTTGCGGGTTTGGCGTTTTTTGTGTTTATGGCCGGGAAGGCAGCAACAACCTACGCCGATGGCTTTCTTTACGTTACCAGCAACCCGGAAAAAGCCATCATCAAGATTGACGGAGAGACCCAGGGCACGACACCGGTTTCAATCTCTTTACCGGCCGGCACGTATTTGATAGAAGCCAGCCTTGCATCTTACAACCCAAAGACCCAGAAGGTGGTAATCAAAGAAGGTGAAGTTACCCGGGGTGAATTTACGCTGACAAAAGCAACAACCGTTACCACCCCGACCTCAATATCAAGCGGTAAGGGTAACATAACGTTCATTACCGACTGGACGGCCGCCGAAATCTACCTGGATGGAGTCAAACGGAAGGAGACAACGCCGGTAACCATCAAGGATATACCGGCCGGGCGCCACTGGTTAATCATAACCAGCAAGGGATATGCTATTTACCAGGACATGATGCTGCAAAATCAGGAGACGCGAGTCTTCCAGGGATATTTTGAAAAGGTAAAGGCCGGTACTTACCAGCCCTGGTCGCAACAACGCTGGACATATGGGAACAGGGGGCCGTCTTCCCAGCAGAACACAGCGGCCGAGATTGAGAAGAAACGGCAGGCCCTACCGGCTACCATCAATTTGAAAATGACCAGTTCCAGCGCCTGGGGTACGAGTGATTCGGTTGTAATTACCTTTCAATACCGGAAGTCCGGAACCGACACGTGGGAGACAAAAGAGCTCCAGTTCAAAACCAAAGAAGAGGATACGTTTACCGTTGACAATGGGACTTACGACGTCAAGCTGACAGCCGTCCACTCTAAAGGGGATACCAGCTTACTGGGCGTACTGCTTGGTGCGGCAAAGAAGGTCGGTGAAGTAAACAAGGCGTTTACGCAGGAGTTTGCAGCCGATAAACTTTACGTTTACACCATTGCCTACGACGGTGCGTCCACCCTTACCTACAAGTTAACCGAGACAAGCCAGAACACCGTAATACAGTAATATCGGCTGACCGGACAGGTTCTTATATCTTCGGGATTGTTCGCAGGAGGAGTTGCTTTACGTTTTCCACGTTCCGGTTGAAGACCTTGAGGATTTCCGGCCAGTCAACCGTCGGCTCGTCGGTCTTCCAGCAGTCGTAATCGGTTGACATCGCCACCGCCGCATAGGGAATGGCGGCTTCGTTGGCCAGGACAACCTCCGGAGCGACAGACATATTGATTACGTCTGCGCCCCAGGCCCGGAACATCCTGGATTCGGCCCGGGTAGAGAACCTGGGCCCCTCAATCGTAACCACCGTGCCTTTCGGGTGAACCTTCAGACCCAACTCCGCGCCCGACTGAATCAGTTTGGACCGCAACTCTTCCGAAAAGGGGTCTGCCATCGGCGTATGCTTGGCGTTCTCCGCGCCCGGCTCAAACTCTTCAAAAAAACTCATCTTCCGGAACCGGGTAAAATCTATGAACTGGTCGAGGACGACAAAATCACCCCTGGCTATCTCCTGCCGCAGCGAACCGCAGGCGGAAGTGGCCAGGATATGGGTGCAGCGCTGTTCCTTCAGCGCCTGGATGTTTGCCCGGTAGTTGACCTGGGTGGGCGGAATGGTGTGCCTCCGGCCGTGCCGGGCCAGGATGACGACTTCAATCCCCTCCACCCTCCCCAGGGAAAGAGGGGAGGAAGGCTTACCGTACACGGTCTCCACCGTCACCTCTTTCGCATCTTTAAGTATCTTCGGGTCGTCCAGTCCGGAACCGCCGATTATCCCTATCTTGCTAATGAATCTCTTTTCCATCGTCTCCGCCTTTAGTTTATACAGACTATCAATAGCGCTGCTA
>CAZBFL010000044.1:0-8199 GCA_964491175.1 uncultured bacterium | reverse complement strand
GCCGCCTGGAATGGAAAGCCGGCTGACCATGTTCCTTTAACCACCTGGTCCTTCGGCCTCAAGCCGCCGAAAAAACTTGCCTGGGAAAATAACGGCCGGCCAATTAAATACTGGTATTCCAAACGGCTGGAACATATCCATACCCTGCCGCAAACCTGGGATTTGGAAGACGACTTTAAGAGAGTTCTGGCCTGGCAGTCCCTGGGCGTGGACGATATCATAGACGTCTCCGTGCCCTGGTCAATATCCCCGGAAACAACCTGGAACGATTCGCTCATCCCGGCCAACGCCTCGGAAAAATACCCGGTGATGGTCCGGGAATACCAAACACCGGCCGGCAGTGTCAGGCAGGCGGTCCGAAAGACCGGCGAAAACCCCGGAACCGGGTGGGTGGTCCAGCCGGATTATGTGCCCCTGATTGAAGACTACAACATCCCCAGGGCGGCGGAACACGCCGTCGCCAAACCTTCCGACGTTGCAGCCGTAAAATATCTTTTCCGCCCGCCGGACGAAAATGCCCGGAAATGGTTTGCGGAACGGATGCGCAAGGTCGGCGATTTCGCCGCTAAGAACGGCGTTGCGGTCCAGGCCTGGTCCGCTTTCGGCATGGACGGGGTCGTCTGGCTGGCAGGCACCCAGGGCGCGGTAATGCTGGCAATGGACGAGCCGGAGGCGTTCGGCCGCCTGCTTGACCTGATCACCGAAACCGACCTGGCCCGCACACAACTGGCCGCCGCAGACCCCGGGGTTGATATGGTCGTGGAACGCGGGTGGTACTCCTCTACCGACTTCTGGTCTCCCGGGCTCTTTGAAAAATTCCTCTATCCGCGCATCGCCGCAGTAGCCGAAGTTGCCCATAAACACGGAAAAAAGTTCGGGTACGTGATGACTACCGGCGTGGAGAAACTCGGCCCGAAGTTGGCCGAGGCCGGCGTAGACGTTCTCTATTTCGTTGACCCGGTCCAGGACAGGTTCAACCTGGAGAGGGCCGAAGAGATACTCCCTTCCTCAATGACGCTGGTAGGCGGCACCAACGCCCTCTCCCTGGCTTCCGGCAACCTGCAGAGAATAAAGGAAGAGGTCAAGCGCGCCCTGGACCTGCTGGGGCCGACCAATCGTTTCATCCTGCACCCGGTGGACGCCCTCTTCCCGGATACACCCTGGGAAGGCGTGGAGACGATGATTGCCGCCTGGAAAGAATACAGATGAATAAACCAAGAATCGGGCTTTTGCTTCTTTCGGCGGAATGGCTTAACCGGATAGGCGCCAACAAGGGCTTTTACCGCAACTTGCCGGACCGGATAAAAAGAGACGGTGAGACCGTCGCACAGCTTCTTTCCCGTCGCCTTCAGGTAGTCAATCCCGGAATTGTGAATACCAGGGAAAAAGCAGCCGGGGCAGCCACGCTGTTTCGTAAAGAAAAAATTGACCTTCTACTGGTCTGTTACCTGACCTGGGGCGAAGACTATCTCTTTCTGAAAATCATCAGGCAACTGCCCGAAATACCCGTCCTGCTCTGGTGCTACGTGCCTTCTGCCCGCCTGCCGGAAAAGTTTGACATGGCGGAACTCTTTCCGTTAAGCGGCCCGGTGGCCGCTCTCCAGGCAAGCAGCCCCCTGAAAAAATCAGGCCGTAACTTCGGGTTTGTCTTCGGTTCTCTGGAAAACAAAACAGCCGTAAATTATATTCTTGATTATAGCCAGGCAGCCCGGACAGCCGCCGGATTGAAAAAAGCCAGAATCGGCCTCCTGCCGTCATTCTGCGACCAGATGTCCGGCACCCGCTGCAGCCCGGTTCGTCTGAAGAAGGAACTCGGACCTGAAGTAGTCACCGTCTCTGTTTCCGAATACAACAAAGCGGTTAAAAATGTTTCGGAGAAAAAAGTAAAAGATTATGCCGGGTGGTTAAAAGAAAATTATAAGGTTGATGAACGGGTTTCTGATGCGGCCTTGATTAAGGCCTCCCGGGTCTCTTTGGGCCTGGCCGACGTGGTCGATAAATATCGGTTGGACGGCCTGGCTCTCCAGGACCTGGACGAAGAACTCCACCGAAAACTGGGCCTGCGTCCCTGTCTCGCAGTTCCGGCTCTCTTTGAAAAATCGGTGGTGAGCATGGAAGGCGACGTCTGTGCCTGCCTGGCAATGCTCATCCTGAGGCGTTTGACCGGCGGGCCGGTAATGTATACCGAGATATTCACCTTTGACGAAAAGAAGAACGCCATCCTGGCCGGACACGCCGGGATGATGGACGACCGGCTGGCCCAAGGCAAAAAGTCGGTGCGCATAGTACCCGACTACGAGTATTTTGAATCCGGTGAGGATACAGCGGCCATGCTCTTCCGGGCAAAAGGCGGCCGGGTCACCTTATTGAATATCTCCGAATCCGCGGGCTGTTTCAAGATGGTTGCGTTCTCCGGAGAGGCGCTACCCGGCAAAATCATGCTTGAGGGTTCACCGCATATCTACATCAAGGTAAAGGTTCTCCTGAAGGAACTCTTCACCAAAACGGTGAGAACAGGCATCACCCAGCACTGGGCGGTTGTACATGAAGATGTTACAAATAAACTGGCCTGCCTGGCCGAAATACTGGGGATAGAACTCCTCCGGATTGAATAGAATATTTCTTGACTAAAAAATCACTGCCGGGTTATGCTATCCTTCGTTTATGAATAATTCCCTCCGGAAATATCCGTTTATTCTCCTGTCGGTCGGGCTGGCCCTTTTCCCGAAACCGGGAATATTTGCCGGCGAAAAAGAAGAGTTGGATGAAATACTGCGGTTTGACTCCGAACAGGTCCAGGCGATTAAAAATAGCGAAACGGCGGATGTCCGGACCGCCGTAGACAATTTAATCAAAAAGTACCGGGCTTTTATCAGAAAATATCCCGGAAACGCCGACGCCCGAAATTATCTGGGCGGCCTCTATTACGACTTTGGAATGGCAAAAGAAGCCTACCGCGAATGGCGCACCGGCCTGAGGTTCAACCCGAACAACCCCTACCTGCACAACAGCATCGCCGAGTATTACGGCCATGACGCCGGAGAACCGAAAAAGGCGGTTGAAGCGGCGAGGAAAGCCGTCCGGCTGAAACCGGACGAAGCCGTATTCCACTTCAACCTGGCCACCTATTACGACGTTTTCCGGTTTACCGTCCTGGAAGAATTCAAGTCCCTGGAAAGCGTCTTTGATGAATGCCTTAAGGCGTACCGTAAAGCGGTTGAACTGGACCCCGCTAACTTTGAATACGCGTCCGTCTATGCGCGCACCCTGACCTACAGCCCCCGGATATGGCGCATAAAAGATGGTTACTCCGCGTCCCAAAAGATTAAGGCCTGGGAATACTGCCTGCCGCTGGCGCCGGATGAACAACAAAAGGAGTTTATTGAAAAAGAGATAAAAAAATTGATATTATGAAATTTCCCCTGCCTCACGGAATAATATTTGACATGGACGGGGTCTTGCTTGATTCCGAACCCTTCATCTGCAGAGCCGCGATGATGATGTTCGCCGAACGCGGCCTGGTCGTCAAACCGGAAGATTTCCTGCCTTTCGTGGGCGCCGGTGAAGACCGCTTTATCGGCGGGGTTGCAGAAAAATACGGCTTCCCGCTGGAACTTCAAGCGGACAAAAAACGCACCTACGAAATTTACCTGGAGATAATCAAGGGACAACTGTATCCGCTTGACGGCGCCGTCTCTTTCCTGGAAACCTGCCGTAAATCCGGAAAAAAGATGGCGCTGGCCACCAGCGCCGATTACATCAAGATGGCCGGAAATTTAAAAGAGATTGGCATACATCCTTCTTCATTTAATGCGGTAATTACCGGAGAAAACGTAATCCATAAAAAGCCGGACCCGGAGATATTCATCCTGGCCGCAAAACGGATGGGCCTTACGCCGGGTGAGTGTCTGGTCGTGGAAGATGCGGTCAACGGCGTCCGCGCGGCAAAGGCAAGCGGGGGGCGCTGTCTGGCGCTGACCACCAGTTTCACCCAGGAAGAACTCTTCGCGGCCGGCGCGGACTGGTGCGCGGAAAACCTGGCTAAAGCGCCGAAAGAAGTGCTGGAGTGGTAAAACGGGATTGCCGCGCTCTGAGTTCAAGACAGGCGGGACGCCTGTCCTACCGAAGAGCTCGCAATGACACCATTTTTATGATACCTGTTTTCCCGGAGTTTAAGCCGATTGAAATAACAGACCGCGAGGCGCTGGAGGATTACTTACGCGAACACCCGCCGCTGGTCTCCGAATTCACCTTTACCAACCTCTTCGGCTGGCGGAAAGTTCATAACTACCGGGTATCAAAATACAAAGACGGCTTCCTGGTCCTGAAAGAATCCGGCACGGAACTCTCCTTTTTACAACCCCTGGTAACCGGCAACCCGGTTGAAGCGGTCCGGGACTGTTTCAAATATCTTGAGGGAAAGACCAAAAATCCTGCCGTGGAACGGGCCGGTGAAGACTTTATCGCGGCCGGGACCTAGGAAGGTTCCGGCTTCAGCGTTTCGGAAGACCGCGACAATTTTGACTACCTTTACGACGCCCGGGAACTTACGGAACTGGCCGGCGAAAAGTTCCACGACAAGAAGAACCTCCTCAATCAGTTTCTGAAAAAGTACCGGTACCGCTACCAGAACCTGACTCCGGAACTGATTCCGGAATGTTTAAAGTTCAAAAAAGAGTGGTGCGAAGAACGCGACTGCGAAAAGATAGAGGGTTTAAAACAGGAGAATTGCGCGGTCCGGCAAATGCTCAAGAATTTCCATGCTTTAAGCAGCAAGGGCGGAATAATCCGAATGGACGA
The DNA here is from genome assembly GCA_964491175.1 of uncultured bacterium. Lineage (GTDB taxonomy): Bacteria > Ratteibacteria > UBA8468 > MWAK01 > MWAK01 > JAHJUB01. Next base: position 3,399 of record CAZBFL010000044.1, on the reverse strand, counting down.
AAAAATAGCGGCCCTGACCCTGGGGGAGCGGTTGAATAAGGATACCCTGGTAATCCACGTGGAAAAGGCAAAGAACGGGATTACCGGGCTTTATCAGGCGATTAATTGGGAATTTTTGAAGAATCAGGCGCAGGGTTTTCTTTTCGTCAACCGGGAGCAGGACCTCGGCGTTGAGGGTTTAAGAAAAGCAAAGATGTCGTATAACCCGGTCCGGCTGATAAAGAAGTACCGGATAACGCAAAACTACCTCGCTTGACAAATGTAAAGTTCAATCTTATAATTTCACCATGTACATTCCCCGGCTATTGTCGCAAACGTTCCGAAAAACGTTGAAGTCTTTTCCGGCAATACTGCTTACGGGCCCGCGCCAGGCGGGAAAAACTACATTCCTCCTCCATGAATTCGGCAAGATCTCGGACTACGTATCGTTTGACGACCCGTTGGAACGTGATTTTGCGTTCAGTGACCCAAACGGTTTCCTAGACCGTTTCACAAAAAAACACGCTATTCTGGACGAGGTCCAATACGTTCCCCACCTTTTTCCTTATCTAAAAATACGCATAGACGCAAACCGGTCAAAAAACGGAAGGTGGATTCTAACCGGTTCCCAGCAATTCCAATTGATGAAGAACGCGAGCGAATCCCTTGCCGGAAGAATTGCCGTTATGGAATTGCTTCCTTTCAGTTTGGGAGAAGAAAAAAGAGCAATGCCGGAGAAGAAAAGCGACCATCGTCTGGAAAGAACCATCATTAACGGCGGCTACCCGGAACCGTTTCTGCATCCGGAAAAACGGGACATCTGGATACGCTCGTACATCCAAACCTACATCGAAAGAGATGTCCGACAGTTGCAGAACGTCAAGGATATGCGCACTTTTGAATCCTTTGTCGGAATGACGGCGGCGCTGCACGGCCAAACATTCAACGGCGCGGTCCTCTCAAGGGAAACGGGCGTATCCCTGCCCACGATAAAAGCCTGGGCGAGCATCCTGGAGGCGTCATACCTTTGTTACTTTCTCAGGCCTTATTTCAAAAACTACGGAAAACGCCTGGTTAAAACCCCGAAATTCTACTTTTTGGATTCTGCAATCGTCTGCGCCTTAACCAGACAGCCGGATGCGCTTTCCGCCGTTTCCGGCGCCATGGGCGGCGCACTTTTTGAGGGATTAATTGTAAACGAGGCGGTGAAAGTTTTTGCGGCGCAAGGACGAAAACCGGATATATTTTTCTGGCGCTCACATGACGGCCTGGAAGTGGACCTCGTTATTCAAGCCGGAGGTAAACTTTATCCGGTTGAAATCAAACTTACCGCCACCCCCACCGCCAAACACACCGAACCGTTGAAAAAATTTAAGGAACTGGCCGGTCCCGACTCCGCCGGCACCGGCATCCTGGTCTGCCGCACGAACCGGGTAATTGACCTGCCTTCAAACAATGTCGCTATTCCCTGGCATCGTTTTCCCGGTTGGCTGCACGGAATAATTTCAGGGATAAATTAGGAACACCCCCAACTTCGTACCGCGCTTCCCACGAAAAACGGGGGGAATAAAATGGAAAAAGAGGATATCAAAAATTTCACGATAGAGGAACTGGAAAAACGGCTGGCTGAAATCCCGGCGCCGCCTTTCCGGGCGCGCCAGATAGCGGGTTGGATTTACCAAAAAGGGGTCTTGGATTTCAGCCGGATGGAGAATCTCTCCAAAGACCTGCGGGCAAAGCTGGATACCCTTTTCTATATCAGCCGTCCGGAAGTCGCGGAAATTGCCCGGTCAGCCGACGGAACCGAAAAGTTTCTCTTCCGCTTAGCCGGGAGGGGACATTCGCCCCTTTCCAATCCTATGGAAAGGGTACCCGCCTCCCCTACAAAAAACGAATACATTGAAGCCGTATTGATACCGGAACGGGAGCGGAGAACCGTCTGCCTTTCCACGCAGGTCGGCTGTAAATACAAGTGCGCTTTCTGCGCCAGCGGAAAAAACGGCTTCACCCGGAACCTCACCCTCGCCGAAATCGTCAACCAGTTGTTATTCATCCGTTTTGACCGCGGCCAAAAGATAACCAACGTCGTCTTTATGGGGATGGGCGAACCGTTCGATAATTACGAAAACCTGGTCCGGGCCATCGGCGTCATTAACCACGGCCAGGGCCTGAACATCGGCGCTCGTAAAATCACCGTTTCCACCTGCGGAATCATCCCGGGCATAGTCCGCTTTCAGAACCTGGGTCTTCAGGTGGAACTCTCCGTCTCCCTCCACGCGGCCGAAGAAAAACTACGCCAAAAACTTATGCCGGTCAGTAAAAAATATCCTTTAAAGGAACTGGTTCCGGCGCTGGCCGGATATACCCGGAAGACCGGCCGGGTAGTCACCCTGGAGTACCTGCTGGTCAAGGATGGCAACGACTCCGCGGACTGCGCAGGAAAATTAGTTACCCTGGCCAAAGAACTGAAGGCCAAAGTGAACCTGCTCGGCTACAGCCCGGTCCACGTAAATAATTACCAGACGCCGGAAAAAGCGGACGTGCTTCTCTTCGCGAACCGACTCATCCAAAAAGGAGTCTTTGTCACCATTCGCAAATCCCGGGGAAACGACATCGCGGCGGCCTGCGGCCAGTTGGCCGGAAGCCGCCTGCGCGATGCGGACGCCCTGCACGCAGCGGCTTTACCGCTCCGGACGTCCCCGCTACGGCGAGCCGAAGAAAAATGAAATATAAAGCCGTAATTTTTGACATAGACGGCACGATTACCGTTCCGGTCAGTTCCTGGAGGTACATCCACGAAAAACTGGGCAAATGGGACGTCCTTGCCTGCCGATACCAGGAACTCTTCCTGGCCAACCGGATAAGTTACCGGAGATTCTGCGAACTGGACGCCGCCCACTGGAAGGGCCTTCCGGAACGGGACATCGCCGGACTTTTCCGGGACGTTCCCTATGCCAAAAACGCAGTAACCTCCATCAAAAAATTAAAGAAGGCCGGACTGAAATTAATCGCCGTATCAACCGGTCTTCAGTATCTTCCCCAACGGCTGGAAAAGGAGTTCCGCTTTGATTATATCCTCTCCAACAAACTGGAGGCTCGCCGGGGTATACTCACCGGCGGGGTCAAAATCAACATAACCCACGGCGCCAAAGGGAAGGCCTTAAAGAAGATAATTAAGGAAATAAAGACCGAGCCGCACCAGGTTATCAGCGTCGGTGACAGCGAAGGGGACATACCCCTCTCCCGGGCCGCCGGCTATTCCATCGCCTTCAACTCCTCTTCCCGGCGCCTTTCGGAAATAGTGGATTATAACTGCCGGACCGATGATTTTCTGGAAGTGTACGATAAAATCATGCAAATTATTAATACTAATTTGACGTCAAAAATATAGTAATGATATAATTTTGGGCAGGAGGTAAA
>CAZBFL010000043.1:7943-8268 GCA_964491175.1 uncultured bacterium | reverse complement strand
ATAGAGAACCACAAGGAGGGATGCGGTATGAAGATAATGGCGCGGGTTTTGGGTGTTTTGGGTCTGTTGGTTCTGGTATGGGCGATAGTTGCCAGTCTGATGGCGCGTCAATACAAAAGGGCACACTTGAGTGAAAAAGCAGCCAGGATTGCAGATGCAGCGGCGACCGCAGACCTGTTTCTCACTTCTGCCCAGGAGAGTCTTCTGAAGGCAAGTCTCGCGGTAAACCGGGGTAATTTTGAGGAAGCCAAGGACGAGATAGCGTCCGCCAAAAAAAATTTGACGGTTTTTGCTAGTGTGCTAGAAGTAAATGCGCCAGTGGGCT
>CAZBFL010000043.1:3423-7933 GCA_964491175.1 uncultured bacterium | reverse complement strand
TTTGGCGGTTTTTGCCGGATTACCGCTTCCGGAAGGGATGAGGGGAACCGGTGATTTCAGCGCTTCCATAACCGAGATTGAGACCGATTTGGTTAAGGTTAATCCGGAAGTCCAGAAGAAGATTCTGGATTTGGCAGGTACGATTACGGACCTGCTGAATTCCTCAGGTAAAAAATAGCATATTGGGGGCGTTGGTCCAGTGGCCCAAGATAACGGCCTTTCACGCCGTCGACACGGGTTCGATTCCCGTACGCCCCGCTAGCGCTCGGTTGTTTCTTTTGCTGCACACGCTGCGCGCCGGACAAGACTGCGCAACTCAGAAATGAGCCTCTCCGTGTTCTCAACGCTACTTCGTATGAGCCACGGATACTCATTCCCTCGTTCTGCTTGTCTTGTTTCCGTCGCTCCGCAAGTGCTGCAAAAGAAGCAATCCTCGCTTGAAGAAATACTATAAAACTTAATACTATGGAAATTTTTTTGGCGATTTTTGCGTTTATCTTTGGCGCGGTCTTCGGCAGTTTCCTTAATGTCTGTATCTACCGGCTGCCCCGGAGCCTCTCCATCGTAAAGCCGGGTTCTTACTGTCCCAACTGCCGCAAACCCATTGAATGGTTCGATAACATCCCTTTCTTCGGGTACCTGGTCTTGCGCGGCCGCTGCCGGCGCTGCCGCAAAAAGATAAGCCCGCGGTACATCCTGGTAGAGTTGCTGACCGCGTCCTTGTTTCTGGCCCTTTACCTCCGTTTCGGGCTTTCGGCCGCCTTCTTTGTTTTCAGTCTCTTTATACTTATCCTGATTTTGGTGACTTTCATAGATTGGGAACATTATCTGATTCCTGTTTTAGTGGTTTATCCCGGTATCGTGCTGGGCCTTCTCTTCAATTTTCTTTTTCGTAACCTTGCCGTCAGACAAATTCCGGTTTTTAACCTGAAGGAATCGGTGATCGGCGCTTTGTTGGGCGCCGGCCTTATTTATTTCCTTCGTGTTTTCGGAAAAATAATATTCAAAAAAGAGGCGATGGGTGAAGGGGATATTTACCTTCTGGCGATGATCGGCGCGTTTCTGGGCTGGAAGGCGGTCCTTCTGACCATCTTCTTCAGTTCACTCATCGGTGTTATCATTACTCTCCTGCTGGTCTTTATCGGTCTTAAGAAGATAACCGACCATATTCCTTTCGGTCCTTACCTTTCGCTGGGTGCGGTAATCGCTCTTTTTTGCAGGGACAGTGCTTTTGTAATAAACTACTTCGAGCAAATAAAGTACGTCTTTACCTCATAAATGTCAGGCTGGAACCTGTCGGTACGCTACATCAAGGGTGTCGGCCAGAAGAGAGCCGAAATTCTCCGGAAAGTCGGCATCGAAGTTTTTTTTGACCTCCTCTATTACTTCCCCCGCCGTTACGAGGACCGTAGCCGGATCGTCAAAATTTCCCAGGCAGTACCCGGCGAGAACGCAACCGTGCGGGCCGAGGTTCTTACCGTCGGCCAGAAGGACGGTTACCGGGGCAAGCGTATCTTTACCGTGGCCGTAAACGACGGCACCGGGAACCTTTTCGCCACCTTCTTTAACCAGCCCTATCTTCAGGATACCTTTAAGTCCGGAAAGGAAGTTATGCTCTTCGGACGTCTGGAAATATACAAGGGTGAAAAGCAGATGATCCACCCGGCGTTTGAGATTATTGGCGGTCCGGAATCCGGACCGGGGGAAACCGGCCGCATCGTCGCCCTTTACCGGGTTCCCGAGGGATTGAGCCAGCGCGGCTTCCACCAGATTATCCGGACGGCCCTGGAGAAGACCGGCGATTACCCGAAGGAAGTGATTCCGTTTCCGATCAGGGAAAAACTGAATCTGGGCAATTTAAGTTATGCGTTAAAGAATATTCATTTTCCAATCAGCTTTGTTGACTTGAAGAAGGCGCGGGAATATTTGATATTCGAAGAATTTTTTCTGCTGACTGCGGCTATGACAAAGCACCGCATGCAGACCGCCGCCGTTCCTTCCAAAAAAAATATCACCTCTCCCCAACGGGGAGAAGATATGGGTGAGGGGGATTTAGTTCCCGATTTTATCACTCGTTTCCAAGCCCTCCTGCCTTTTTCCCTGAGCGAAAGCCAGCAAAACGCCCTGGGCGAGATTATCGCCGACCTCCGGCAGCCGTTTCCGATGCAGCGGCTGCTGACCGGCGAAGTTGGCTCCGGCAAAACGGCGGTAGCAGCCGGCGCCGTCTTTTATGCGATACTTTCCGGCGGTCAGGCCGCGCTTCTGGCGCCGACTGAAATCCTGGCCGAGCAGCATTTTCTGACTTTTCAGCGTATCTTTGCCCGGGCCGGTTACGAGGTTGCGCTTCTGGTGAACGCGGTCTCCAAAAAAGACAAGGACAGAATCAAAAAAGAGCTGGCGGCCGGGAAGATATCCCTGTTAATCGGCACCCATAGCCTTCTTTCGGAAAAACTGAACTTTACCGCCCTTTCGCTTGCGGTTATCGACGAAGAGCATAAATTCGGCGTCAACCAGCGGGACCTGCTCGGCGAAAAAGGGAAGGGCGTCCACGTCCTGCTGATGAGCGCCACGCCGATCCCCAGGACGCTCGCGCTTACCCTTTACGGAGGACTTTCCTTGAGCAGTCTTTCCGAGCGCGGCCAGCGCAAGGTAGCCACCTATCTCTTTCGGAAGGAAGAGCGGGACTCTGCCTACCGGCTCTTTGACACGCTTTTACAGCAGGGTAAGACCGGTTATATCGTTACCAGCCGTTTGAAAAAGAGCGAGGGACTAATCGGCGCCCGGCCGCTCTTTGAAGAGATATCCGGACGGTTTCCGCACTGGAATCCGGCCTTAATCTACGGAGGTCTTTCCCTGCCGGAAAAAGAGAAGGCGATTGCCGGATTCCGCAGCGGTGGGCATAAGGTGCTGGTAGCCACCTCGGTTGTGGAGGTAGGGCTTGACCTGCCGGAGGCAAATATCCTGATGGTGGAAGACGCCGAGCGTTTCGGCCTGTCGCAACTGCACCAGATGCGCGGCCGCATCGGCCGCAAGTTCCAGGACGCCCTTTGCCTGGTTATCGGCGACTCGGAGTCTGAAGCGGGCGGGGAAAGGTTGAATCTTTTCGCATCCGTCGACCAGGGAGAGCGGTTGGCGGAAGACGACCTGGTCTTGCGGGGCGAGGGCGAGGTGTTGGGCGAGCGTCAGCATGGTTTGCCGCCCCTGCGCATCGCAAACTTGCGGAGAGACCTGAAGTTGCTGCAGGTTGCGCGTGATTCCGCCCGGGAGATACTTTCCAGGGACCCCAACCTGACTTCCCATCCGGACCTTTCTCTCCGTCTCCGGATGCAGGACATACAGAATAAAAAAATGTAGGGGAGGGGCTGTGCCCCTCCCGAAAACATGGATCCCAAAAAAGACGTATTAATCCTGATTCCGGCCTACAATGAAGCCCGGTTTATCGCGCAGGTGGTTAAAGATTCTGCGCCGTATGCGGCCGAAGTGTTGGTGGTTGATGACGGGTCCGTCGATGCTACCGGAGAGGCCGCTGAAAAAGCCGGCGCCACGGTTATCCGGCATCCGATGAATAAGGGTAAGGGCGCTGCGCTTCAAACCGGTTTCAAATACGCTTTTGACAGGGGATATCAAGCGGTCCTGACTATGGACGGCGATGGTCAGCACCGGCCGGAAGATATTCCTTCGCTTTTGGAGCGTTATCAAAGGTCCGGCGCCGGCATGGTGGTCGGCTACCGTTCAAGGAACCTTAAAAATATGCCGCTGGACCGATTTGTCACCAACTGGTTTACTTCAGCGCTGGTCTCTTTTCTGGCCCGGCAGCGGGTACAGGACAGCCAGAGCGGTTTCCGGGTTATGGATGTCAGGATTGTGCCGTCACTCTCTTTTTCCACCAGCCATTTCGACACCGAATCGGAGATTATAGTCGATGCGAGCCGCGCCGGATTCAAGATTACGGAAACGCCGATTCAAACCGTTTACGGAACCGAAAAGAGCAAGCAGAATCCACGCAGCGATACCATCCGCTTCTTTCGTTTCTTCTTCCGAAGATTGTTTAAATAAATGTTGTCATTGCGACCCCTCACCTCGCCTCTCCCCTAAGGGGAGAGGGAAAGGGTGAGGGGGACAATAATGTCTCAAATAGATTTCAGCAGAGCCCGCGAAGAAATGGTCAGGGAACACCTGGCCGGCCGGGGGATAAAAGACCCTGCGGTCCTCGCTGCATTTCGCCGTGTCCCCCGGGAAAGGTTTGTGCCGTTGGAATATCAGAAGGAGGTTTACGGCGATTTTCCTCTGCCCATCGGTTTCGACCAGACCATCAGCCAGCCCTATATCGTCGCCCTGATGATAGAGGCGCTTTCGCTGGCAAAGAGCGGTAAGGTTCTGGAAATCGGCACCGGCAGCGGCTACCAGACCGCACTCCTGGCGGAAATCGCCTCTTATGTCTATTCCGTTGAAAGAATACCGGAACTGGCGTGGCGGGCAAGGGAAATTTTGAAGGAACTCGGTTATAATA
>CAZBFL010000043.1:0-3413 GCA_964491175.1 uncultured bacterium | reverse complement strand
GAACCCGGGGTCTGCCGGAATACCAGCCTTACGATGCGATTATTGTCAGCGCGGCCGCTGACAGGGTTCCGCCGACTCTTTTGAAGCAACTTACTCTTAACGGTCGAATGGTCATTCCGGTCGGCAGTCTCTGGGAGCAGGAATTGATTCTTTACCGGAAGACGAAATCCGGCATCGTTTCCCAAAATCTGGGCGGTGTCCGCTTTGTCCCTTTGATTAACAACCAGAACGGAACATAATTTCCCTCCCCCCTGGTGGCGGGGGAGGCGAGGTGGGGGGGATGTTTACTCGACATAAGCGCCTGCATCTTTATATCTCCGGTTATGTCCAGGGGGTTGGTTTTCGCTGGCACGCGGAGAGAGTTGCCCGGAACATCGGCGGACTAACCGGTTTTGTGCGCAATCTGGGCGACGGCCGGGTGGAAGTTGTGGTTGAAGGCGATGAGGCGTCCCTGCATCAGTTTAAAAAGGACCTGGAAGAAGGGACTCTGGGTCGGAATATCGACCAGGTTGAAACCAATGAAGAACCATACACCGGAGAATTTTCCGGTTTTTCCATCGTTTTTTAACTAAATATGGAAATCATACCGGTCAGGACAAAAGGCAGGCAGGAATTCGTGGAGATTACCCGGGAACTCCGGAAGAAGGTTCAGAGTAACGGCTGGCAGGACGGCGTACTCTTTGTTTTTGTGCCGCACACCACCGCCGGTATCTTTATTAACGAACACGCAGACCCGGACGTAGCAGAGGATATTTCGGCTGTTGCCGGCCGGATAGTCCCGGACCAATTTCCCTACCGGCACGCGGAGGGCAACAGCCCGGCGCACGCCAAGTCAGTCCTGTTTAAGAATTCGCTTTACGTGATTATCGAAAAAGGCGATTTGGTCCTGGGAACCTGGCAGGGCATATTCTTTGCGGAGTTCGACGGTCCGAGGAACAGAGAAGTATATTTGAAGTTTATCATTGGCGGAGGAGCAAATGAAAGCGGACAACTTCGACCTGAACAAAGAGATTAAGTTTTCCAAAGGCGGAATTGTGAGCAAGGTCATTGCCGAAGGAAAAGAATCGGAGATTTCTCTCTTTTGCATGGCCAAAGGAACGGCGATGTCCGAGCATACTTCCGGCCGGGAGGCAACGGTTCTGGTTCTGAAGGGGAAAGGTACCTTTAACCTTGCCGGGAAAGACCTGGCGCTTGCGCCCGGAGTGCTCGTCTTTATGCCGGTTCGGACCAAACATAGTTTGAAAGCCGAAGAAAACATGGCGTTTTTATTGTACCTGGCGTAATTATGGATATAAAGACGGCGGAAAAAAGGATAGCGGAGTTGACCCGGGAAATAAACGAGCATAACTACCATTATTACGTGGAAGACAATCCGGTTGTCAGTGATGCTGAATATGACCGCCTGATAAAAGAATTGAAATACCTGGAAGAGAAGTTCCCGGCCCTTTCTCAACCGGATTCGCCGACTCGCCGGGTCGGCGGCCAGCCGATTGAGGGTTTTGTGACGGTGCGTCATTTGCGGCCGATGTTCAGCCTGGACAACGGCAATTCCGTGGAGGAGGTTCGCGATTTTGACCAGCGGGTTCGCAAACTCCTCGAAGTACCGCAGGTTGAATATACGGTAGAACTTAAGATTGACGGAGTCGCTCTGTCCTTAATCTATCAGTCCGGCCGGTTCCTCCGGGCGATTACCCGGGGCGACGGAGTTCAGGGGGATGATGTTACCGAAAATGTCAGGACGATACCGGTTATACCTCTCCGGATTGGTTATGCTCAAGCGCTTGAAGTGCGCGGCGAAGCGTACCTGCGCCACGACGAATTTGCGCGCATCAATCGGCAGCGGGAAGCGGAAGACGAACCTGTTTTTGCCAATCCCCGCAACGCCGCCGCCGGTTCTTTGAAACAACTGGATTCCCGGGAAGTCGCCCGGCGTAAGATTCTCTTTTTCGCCTGGGCCGGTTTTTTGTCCGAAGACCTGAAGGAACACAGCCGGGTCCTGGAATTTTTGCGCAAGTACCGATTTCCGGTCAATCCCCACATCCGTACTTTTCAGGGCATAGAAGCCGTTATTGAATACTGTAATTCCTGGCAGGAGAAACGGCACACCCTTCCCTACGATACCGACGGCATGGTCGTCAAGGTCAATCGTCTCGCCTGGCAGGACTCGGTTGGGTTTACCTCCAAGAGTCCCCGTTGGGCGCTGGCCTACAAATTTCCCGCGGAGCAGGCCACGACCCGGATTAAAAATATCGTCGTTCAGGTGGGGCGGCTCGGCACCATTACGCCGGTCGCCGAACTGGAGCCGGTTTTTCTCTCCGGCAGCACGGTTAGCCGCGCCTCGCTCCATAACCAGGACGAGATTAAACGGCTGGACGTAAAGATAGGCGACCGGGTATTTATCGAAAAGGCCGGTGAGATAATTCCGCAAGTAGTAAAAGTAATCACGGAATCACGGACCGGCAAAGAAGTAGATTTTGTGATGCCGAAGAACTGTCCGGTCTGCACCGGCCGTCTCCACCGGGAAGAGGGCGAGGTGGCAGTGCGCTGCACCAATATTCGCTGTCCGGCCCAGATAAAAGAGCGGGTCCTCCACTTTGCCGGCCGGGATGCGATGGATATTGAAGGCCTGGGGGTGGAGATGGTTACAGTCCTTGTGGATAAAGATTTGATTTCAGATTTTGGCGACCTCTATTCCCTGACTTATGAAAAATTAATCAGTTTGGACCGGATGGCCAAGAAGTCAACCGAAAACCTGCTGGCCGCCATTAAAAAAAGTAAAGAACGGGATTTGGTTAACCTTCTCTTTGGATTAGGCATCCGTCACGTTGGTACCCGCGCCGCCGAAATTCTGGCGGAAAATTTTTCCACTCTTGACGGTCTGGCGCGAGCGGGGAGGGAGGACCTGACCGCCATCAGGGAGATAGGACCGGTGCTGGCCGAAAGCATCACCGGTTTTTTCCGGGAGACAGAGGCCAGGGCTGTTATCGATAAATTAAAAAGAGCCGGCGTCAACATGGTTCAAAAGGAGCAAAAGAAGCCGGCCGGAAAGCGGGTCTTTGCCGGAAAGAGCGTGGTGGTTACTGGAACCCTGGAAGGGATGACCCGTTCCGAGGCGGAAAAACTGGTTAAAGAAGCAGGCGGCCGGGTATCGTCTTCGGTATCAAAGAAGACTGATTACCTAATTGTGGGCAGAGACCCCGGTTCCAAATTGGAGAAAGCGGAAGGATTTGGCGTCAAAACCCTTACAGAAGCAGAATTTCTGGAGATAGCAAAACAATAACTTCCTCTCCCTATTGGGGAGAGGACGAAGGTGAGGGGGATGTTTAAGGTAAAGACAATCGTGGTCGGCCCTTTGGGCACAAACTGCTACCTGGCGGTGGACCAGGAAACCAATCAGGGCATCATCATAGACC
>CAZBFL010000042.1:0-8271 GCA_964491175.1 uncultured bacterium | reverse complement strand
GTTTTAGGGGATAGTTTTTAATTTTGTGGTAAAATAAACCAACAAATCTCCGCGAAACAGGTTTGTGACCAATTTGTGACTATCCGGTGGTTAAATGCTGTGAACTTCAGTGAAATACCGTGAAAGAGAAAATTATCTGAAACCTTTGCTGTGTCTTGTATCTCCGCATCACTGCTGAGATTTCAAATTTGACCTGTCTGGCATTCGTAATGCTCAGGTCGGGGGTTCAAATCCCTCAGGCGGCTCAAAACTGCTTCGCCTTCTTCGGGATTTGAACCCAACAACCTCAAGGTAAGGGTGGCTCACCTTCTCGCCACCCGACGCAAGCAACGCTCCTGACTTGTCGCGTTGCGTCTCTCAGGCGGCTCCTTACTGTATCAACGGTCTCGAAGATGCGCATTCTACTCGTATGAACCGTAACAGAAAAGTTCTGCGATTTTGTCGCTTTCCGTTATGAAGTAACCGCACTTTGTTAGAGTTTCCACGCTTATCACGCCTTCTTTGATGTCTTTCAGGGATACCTCGGGCGCTTCTGTCGGAATCCGCTCTCCGGAACGCCTGAGGATGTCTCCCAAAACTTTTTCGTACGCTTCGCGGGCATCTTTGTAGACATTGTCCGGAATCGGCTGCATCCTGAGGAAGCGCGTCTGCACGTCTATCCACTCCGCGCTCTTGCCTTCGATCTGCATCTTGGTTACATACACGGCGTCTATCCACTGTATTTTACGGTTCGCCGTTTCCGCATAGAGTTTGTCGACGCGGTCCACTATTTTTTCTGTTTCAGCGTCAGGAAGACTCATTTCGTCCAGCGTGTTCTGTACGCTGGGCATGAAAACAAGGTTGAGGCCCAGTTCGTCAGGCAGGCTGAAGATAGTGCCGCCTTTCCGCCTGTATTCCCCGAAACGGTTGACGAGGTCGCTGATCGGCGTGTAGATCTTGCTATAGACCGTGTTGGCCCCGGATGCGAGTCCCGTGACAAATCCGGTTTTCTGCGCGCGCTGTGCCTGAACCCACTTCGCTCCGTCGAGTCCGCCCGCGTGAACTTTCGCGGAAACAAGAAATAATCCTGATACAACCAGCGCGAATGCGTATCTTCCTGACTTCATGTTCACCTCCGAATTAATCGAACAGGTCCAGGTATTCTCTGTAAACAAATATCTGGCCATATTTCTTTTTTTTATCTTTAGGATGCAAGATGCCCAGGTTAACGAATTTTTTTACCATCCGGTTTGAGGCCTCCCGGGAAAGACCGGTAAATTCCTGGATTTTTCTTACGTTTACCATCGGCAACTTAAAAAGATTTTTCAAAAGCACAACGGCGTGTTTGTTGGTTTTTCCAAGCCCTGCCAGTTTGTGCAAATCTTTTTCGCGCAGTTCAATGACTCTGTTTGAAATTTTGACGGCTTCCCTGGATACGTTGGCAATACCCGTGAGGAAAAATTCCAGCCATGCCGCCACATTTCCTTTTTTGTATTCGGACAGTCCGTCAAAGTAGAGGTCGCGGTATTTTCGGAAATGTTCCGAAAGGTAGAGAACAGGTTTTTCCAAAATCCCCTGCTGGCAAAGGTAGAAGGTAATCAGTAGTCTTCCCGTCCTGCCGTTGCCGTCAATAAAAGGGTGGATTGTTTCAAACTGGCTGTGGATTAAAGCCGCTTTGATCAATATTGGGATTTCATCTTCCGCGTGAAAGAACTTTTCCATCTCGCCCATCGCCGGCATTACGTATTCCGGGGGCGGAGGCACAAAACGGGCGTCATTCGGGGTTGTTCCCATAATCCAGTTCTGGGTTTTTCTGAATTCGCCCGGATACGGATAGCCTGAACTTCTTGCGTCGGTGAGCAGTACGCCATGAACCTCGCGTATCAATCTTAAAGACAAGGGAATCTTTTCCAGTTTTTGAAGGCCGGCATTCATTGCATTTATATAATGCAGTATATCATCAACGTCGGGCGGTAAATCGGCGGTCTTTCCGATTTCCGCCTGCAACGCGTCGGTCAATTTTGCTCTCGTGCCCTCAACCTGGCTTGAGTATGCGGCCTCTTTCTTTATATACATAAAGATGAAAAAATCGATATCCGGCAGAAGTTTGGTTAGGCCGTCCAGTTTGCCCAATAACAAATTCGCCCTGGAGAGAAGGCTTATTATCTTTGACGAACCAAAGGATAACCCCTCAGGAGGAAATCGTTCCGGGATAAATGCGCGGTAACCGCCCTTTTGTTGAATGTATCTTCCGATAGTTATCATAAGATGTCAACATTTTATCATTAAAGTTGACATCGGTCAAATAGATGTCAACTTTGGATAATTGGATAATATAGTAGAATAGGGTTAGTATAACAAAGGAACGGAAAGCGCTGAAACGAGGAAAGGATGAGATTGCTGAGCAGAAAAATGGGGATAAAAGGGGACAGGCTGCTCTTTCTCTTAAAAAGACTGTTTATAGAAAAGCAGCCTGTCCCCTTTTATATTGAGTCTATTTATTTTTTTTAAGTTGTCCCGGCGGGTATTTTCTTACGTGGTTAGGATAATATAGATACGGTCTGGACGTATCCATTTCCAATAGCACTCGTTCCTTAACGTTAAGCGTCACTCCCCCTGGAAGCTGGAACGCTGCCACCCAGCGTCCCCCGTTAAAGTAGAAATAGACTTCCCGGCCGATATCAAAATAAACACCGGTAGACGGATAGTAATAATACCGATGTTTTGCCCGCCAGCCATGGGCAGGCGCCCAGGGTGGGGGACCCGTCTGTTCCCTGACAACATAAACGGGTTGTTCCGCGTCACGATAAACGATTCCTCCTCCCTGGCACCCGGCAAAAAGTATTAAACCGGTCACTAAAAACGCCGGCAAACCTGAAGATGTTCTCATATGCCACCCCCTGTTTATAAAAATATCACACCAGAGAAAAAAATGTCAAAAAAGATGCTCAAATTTTACCGCGCCGGCAGGATAGGGTTAATATTTGGACACCCGCTTTTGGCGTGTGTTATCATACAGGAAAAATGGAAAACGGATTCCGGGAATACCTGGTTACTTTCATCCTGTCGCTCCTGCCGGTTTCGGAACTGCGGGGAGCCATACCGTACGGACTCAGCCGGCATCTTCCTCTGTCCGGCGTTTTGTTCGTTGCCGTCATCGGCAACTTTATTCCGGTAATCCCGGTCTATTTAAGCATACAGAAGGTTGCGTTGTATCTTTCCCGCCGGTATTCGTGGGCGAAAAGGTTTTTTGACTGGCTTTTTGCGCGTACCCGCCGGAAAGCAAAAGGGATTGAGTGTTCCGAATTTTTCGGCCTGGCAATCTTTGTCGGGATACCGTTGCCGGTGACCGGCGCCTGGACCGGCGCCGTCGCCGCCAGTCTGCTGGGAATACCCTGGAGGCGGGCCGTCCCCGCTATCTTTCTGGGTATCGTAATCGCGGCGGCTGTCGTCACCCTGGTCTGCCTGGGCGGCATCACCGCGTTCAGTTTGTTTGTTAAGTGAGGGGTCGTTAATAATGGTTCAGCGGGGAATCGCCACTTTCGGCCTGGATACCGGGAAATGTCCGCGGTGGCTCTTTGAGCGGATGGCGAAACTGGGCCGGGAGATGACCAGGGTTATCGTCGAGGAGTACGGTTCGGATGAGTTCGTGCGGCGGATGGGAGACCCGGTCTGGTTCCAGTCCCTGGGCACGGTCCTGGCGTTTGATTGGAACGCCTCAGGGCTGACCACCATTTTGACCGCGGCCCTGAAGGAGGCGGTCCGGGGTCAGGAAAGGCGTTTAGGTATTTTTATCTGCGGGGGCAAGGGGAAGACATCGCTCAAGACCCCTGACGAGATAGTAAACTGGGGTGACCGGTTGAGCCTGCCGGATGACGGGGTAAAGAACCTGGCTTATAATTCCCGGATGGCGGCCAAGGTTGACAGTAGTTTAGTGCAGGATGGGTTTCAAATCTATCACCACGCCTTCCTCTTTTCCCGCAACGGCGCCTGGACCGTGGTCCAGCAGGGGATGAACTCCGCCAACCAGACCGCCCGGCGCTACCACTGGTATTCTCAGCAGGTAACCGATTTGGTTTGCGAACCCCATTCCGGAATCGCCAGCCAGAAGCGGGTCGCTACCCTGGATTTAACCGCCCGGGCAAGCGAAAAGACCAGGGAGATGAGCACTCAACTTGTCCGAAATAATTACCAGGGGCTGATGAAGGATATCCAGATAATCCGCCGCCACTCCTCCCCGCTCTCCCAGATGGTCAAACTGGAAACCGGCCAGGGCCAACTTACCTTCCTCAACCTGGAGAGCAAGGAATTTACCCGGCACCCGGTTATCAAGGAAGATTTTTCCAAGAGTAAATACCTGGAGAGAATCTTTGCCAAGGTCTGTGAATATAAACCGGAGAGTTACGAGCGGCTCCTCTCCCTGGAAGGCGTCGGGCCGAAGACGATGCGGGCCCTGAGCCTGGTTTCCGAGGTGATTTACGGCGCGAAGCCGTCTTACGAGGACCCGGCCCGGTACTCTTTCGCTCACGGCGGGAAGGACGGCACGCCCTACCCGGTTGACACCCGGACTTATGACGTGACGATAGAATTTTTCCGCAAGGTAATCGGCCGGGCCAGGATTCCGCTTACGGAAAAAGGGAAGATGCTGGCGAGAATAGATGTCATTGCGAGGTCGCGTTAGCGGCTGCGGCAATCCCGGATTAAGGATGAGATTGCCACGTCGCACACAACGCTTCTCGCAATGACGGCGTTTTACGAGTATTCCTTATTGATTTTGACGTAGTCCTCGGTAAGGTCGCAGCCGTAGGCGGTCGCCGAGAAGTTGCCAACCCCCAAATCAAGTTCTATCTCTATCTCCTTCGCGGCCAGCGCTTTTTGCATCGCTTTTTCCGGGTACGCGATAACCTCTCCGGCGTTAAATACCAGGGTTTTGGCCAGGGAAAGGGATGTTTTTTGCGGGTTCATCCGCGCCGCGCAGCTGCCGGCCGAAGAGAGAATCCGGCCCCAGTTGGGGTTCTCGCCGGCGATGGCCGTCTTGACCAGGTTGCTCCCGGCTATCCTCCGGGCTACCCGGCGGGCGTCCTTCAGGGACCAGGCGCCGGTTACCTTTACCGTGATTAGTTTGTTGGCTCCTTCGCCGTCGGCGGCCATCTTTTTGGCCAGTTCCAGGCAGCACGCGGTCAGTTCTTCCCGGAAAAGATAGAATTCCTTTGTCTCTTTTTTTATCCTGGGGTTGGCCGCCTCCCCGTTTGCCAGGATTACCACGAAGTCGTTCGTTGACTGGTCGTCATCCACGGTGATGAGGTTGAACGACTGGTTGACCGCCTCGCGCAAAGCCGTCTGGAGCGCTTCTCTTTCTATCACCGCATCCGTGGTCAGGACCGCCAGCATCGTGGCCAGTTCCGGCTTGATCATCCCGGAACCCTTGGCCATGCCGCCGATGCGCACCGGCCCTTTCCGGCCGCTGATTCCGCTCTCCCGGGCCGTCTCCTTGGGCACGCGGTCGGTGGTCATAATCGCCGTTGCGGCCGGCGCGCCGTCCTGGCTGAGACCCTTAACCAGTTTTGGGAGCGCCTCAATTATTTTCTTTTCCGGCAGAAGCAGGCCGATTTTGCCGGTTGAGGCAAAGAGGACGCCGGGCAGATTTATTTTAAGCGTATCGGCCAGAGCCGAGACGATGCGTCCGGTAATGGCCATGCCTTCCTTGCCGTTGATGGCGTTGGCGTTGCCGCTGTTGAGCAGGACCGCTTGTTTCCCGCCCGCCTGCCGCAGATGATTAAGGCTTAAGAGAAGAGAGGCGGCTTTGAACTTATTGGTGGTGGAGACGGCCGCCGCGACTGCCGGTTCTTTTGAAAAGACCAGGGCCAGGTCCTTTTTGCGGCCGGATTTAATGCCGGCGCTGATGCCGGCGGATAGAAATCCTCTTGGGTAAGTTACGCTCATAAACGCTGTCATTCCCGAATGTTTAATCGGGAATCGATGTTTTAAGGTACGGTTTTATTATTTGATTTTCGGGTCGGTGACGCGTTCCACCTTTTTAACTTTTTTTGCTTTGGATTTCTTCTTCAGTCCCGCCAGCAGTTTGTCGTACTCTTTCCGGTTGACCGGGATGTCAACCGGCTTATTCTTTTTGCCGGAAAGGATAAGCGCGTTGATGAATTCCACCGACCAGATTCCCTCCGCGCCCGGCGCAATCAATTTTTCGCGGCCCAGGATTGTTGCGCAGAAGTTTCGGACAATTTCCTTATGGCCGGTTTTTGCTTTCGGCAGTTTCAGTTCTTCTTCCTTGACTTCCGGACCGCCCCACATGATTTTGGCGGTGGCGTTGTGTTTGGAGATGGACGGTTGGAACGTGTAAAGTTTTATCTCCTTTTCCGTTATGACAAGTTTTCCGGAGTCCCCGATAATCTCCATCATAATGGGCGAACGCGTATCTTCGCAGGTGGTGGTGTAATAATAACCCCAGGCGCCGCCCGGATATTCCAGGAGTGCGGCGGCCTCATCTTCCACTTCAATCTTATGCATTTTGGTCCTGGTTCTGGCAACGACCCGGCTGGGCAAACCACCCAGGAGCATGAAGAGGTCTATGCCGTGGGGAGACTGGTTTAAGAGTACTCCGCCGCCCTCTCCTAGCCAGGTGCCGCGCCAGCCGGCGCTGTTGTAGTAGGCCTGGCTGCGGTAGTGGGGGTTAACCATCAGGGTGCGCCGGATCTTGCCCAGCCGGCCGCTCCTGATAATTTCCCGCGCCAGCCGGATTTCCGGCAGGGTCCTCTGCTGAAACATCACGCCGAAAACCTTTTTGCTTTTCCGGGCTGCCGCCAGAAAGGCGTCGGCCGCCGCCACCGTTACCGTAATCGGTTTTTCGGAGAGAACGTGGAGGCCGGCTTTGAAGGCCGCAATACCGACTTCGTGGTGGAAATAGTGGGGCGTGGCGATTAAAACCGCATCGCAGAGACCGCTCTTAATCAATTTTCGGTAATCAGCAAAATAAGGGACGTTGTTTTCTGTCCCGACCTTCCTGGCGGTTTCCGGGTCAACATCGCTGACCGCGGCCAGCCGCGCTTCCGGCAGTTCGTTGATGTTTTTGATATGTCCCTGACCCATCCCGCCGCACCCGACTACGCCTATTCTTATTTTTTCCATATCGAAATTATAACGCGAAAAGTGGTTTTTGGCAAAAAAAGATGTCCGGTTCTAAGGGCTGTTAACTCTCTGTTTTATGATGCTTTATGGTATTATATCAAATTTAAGGTTATTAAAATAAAACCATGAAAATCGGACTTATCGGTTATTCCGGTAGCGGCAAGACCGCTCTTTCCACCCTCCTTTCCGGGAAGAAGGTTGAGTCGTTCGATCCGTCTCAGCCGGCGGTCGTTGCGGTGAAACTGAAGGATTCCCGGCTGGACCGGCTGGTCGAAATCGTCAAGCCGAGGAAGGTTACGCCTCCGGAAGTTTTACTCTTTGATTTTAAGGGCGTGCCGAAGGGCGCCGGTTTTGACGAGAAGGAACTGTCCCGACTGCTGGATGTCGATTTGATTCTGCTGGTCGCCGACGGATTTTCGGAATCGGCCTCTCCGGTTGCCGATATCGCTTCCCTTCAACTGGAGTTTATCTTCCGGGACATAGAACGGTTGGCCGGCGTGGAAGAGAAGCGTCAGGCGGAAATAAAACAGAACCGGCGCAAAACCAATCCCCAGGAAGACGCCGCGCTGGCAAAGGGCAGGTCCTGGCTGGAAAGCGAAAAACCGCTGCGGTCCCTGGAGACGGGGCCGGAGGAGAAGCGGTTTCTTCTTTCGCTCGGCTTGATTACCGCCGGGACGACGCTGGCCCTGGTGAACGCTAAGGCGGGGACGCCGGCTGCCGGCTTCCCGGATATACCGGTCTTCAACCTGGACGCCGCCGCAGCCGCCGAATCCGGCGAAACCGCAAAGTTCTGGCGTTTTATCCTTGAGACCGCCGGCCTGAACACTTTCTACACCGCCGGGGAAAAGGAGACCCGTGCCTGGCTCCTGCCGGCCGGGGAAGCAGCCCTGGATGCCGCCGGCCGGATTCATTCCGATATCGCGCGGGGCTTTATCCGGGCAGAGGTGGTTAACTTCAAGGATTATGACCGCCTGGGTTCCGAGGCGGCCTGCCGCAAGGAAGGGGTCCTGCGGCTGGAAGGAAAAGAGTATCCGATTGCGGACGGGGATATTATTAATATCCGGTTTTCACCGTAGGACCACCCCCCCTGAGGCGCGTGCACTTGACAACAGGTAAACTATAGTATACACTATATATGATGCATGTCTG
>CAZBFL010000041.1:5793-8617 GCA_964491175.1 uncultured bacterium | reverse complement strand
AGTTGTTGGTGGTCATCGCCATCATCGCCATCCTGGCGGCGATGCTCCTGCCGGCTTTGAGCAAGGCGCGAGAAAAAGGGAGGCAGGCGGTCTGCATGAATAATGCCAGGCAACTTGCCCTTGCTTTTTTGATGTATACCCAAGATTACGACGGTTATTTTCCACCGTCGTATTATAATGCTCCCGATTGGTCCTGGATGAATAATTGGGATTTTTATTCTGATGGCGTAAATTCCGGTCCGGGAATTATCTCGGCCTATTGTCCTGACGGTAAAGTATGGCAGTGTCCGTCTTTCAAGGTTCAAAGTTGGGGCAGGCCGTACACCGGATATGCCTATAATTCCTCCTACCTCGGAATAGCTCCTTTTGACGAGGTGTCTCTGGGAAGAAAAAGCGCAAAGGTTGACCGCATTGCCAAACCGTCAGAAACGGTCCTTGTTTGTGACAGCGCGTATTACAATACTAATGATGCTTTTCCTCCGGTTGGTGCTAATGGGAATAATTTTCTTCGGTCACCCGGTGACCCCAATAATTATGTTGGTCCAAATGTCCATTTCCGGCACAACGGGTTTGCCAACGTGGCATTTTGCGACGGTCACGTGGAAGCAATCGGGACGAAGTACAACGTGAGCGCTTACGATTCGAACCTAGCTGACCTTTCCGCCGACGACAGTATGTACGATTTGGAATGAAATGAAATGAAAAAAACCGCGTTTTTTCTATTGGTCCTTCTTTTACCGCGGATTGTCGTTGCAGCGCCGCCCCGGCGCATCATTTCTCTAGGGCCGGCCTTGACCGAGTCGATTTATCTTCTGGGCGTTCAGGACAGGCTCGTCGGCTGTACCGTTTATTGCAACCGGCCGGAGGCCGCAAAGCAGAAACAGAAAGTCGGCACGGTGGTTGAGGTTAGCGTTGAGAAGATAGTTGATTTGAAGCCGGATCTTATCCTGGCGACGTCCCTGACCGACCGCCGGGCAAGGGAACATTTTCGGCAGTTAGGGATGAACGTCGTTCTATTTTCGGAGGCCAGAAATTTTGATGAAATCTGCCGGCAGTTCATTGACCTGGGAAAGATAGTGGGAAAAGAAGACAAAGCCCGGAAGGTTGCGGCGCAGGCGAGAAAAGAGGTTGAGTCCATTGCCGGGAGGGCTGAAGGAATAGTGAAACCGAAGGTTTTTCTGGAGGTAGGTGTCAAGCCGTTATTTACCGTAACCCGGGAATCGTTTATCAACGATTTTATCGTGTTGGCCGGCGGGATTAACATCGCGGCTGAAGCGGGAAGCGGTCTTTACAGCCGCGAAAAGGTGGTTGCGCAAAACCCGGATGTGATTATGGTGGTGAGTATGGGTGTGGCCGCCGAGCAGGAAAAGAAGTTGTGGCGGAAGTTTTGGAACCTCTCCGCGGTCAAGAACGACCGGATTTACGTTTTGAATCCGGACAAAGTTTGCAGTCCTACTCCGTTGGGTTTTGCGGAAACACTGAAGGAAATCTCGTTGCTGCTGCATCCCGATTTTCAGCCGTCATTCCCGCGTGTATCAGGCGGGAATCCATATGAAAAATAAACTCACCGCCTGGATTTTCTGGACGGTTTTCCTGGTTTTGCTTCTGCTGGCCGCCGGCCTCTTTTCGCTGGGCGTCGGTTCCAGCGGCGTGACGCTGCGCGGGCTGTTTTCCGCAATCACCCAGGGCAGAAACGCCGCCGGATACAGCATCCTTTTTGATATTCGTCTGCCGCGGATTCTGCTGGGTTTTGCGGTCGGCGGTTCCCTGGGCCTGGCCGGCGTTATCCTGCAGGGAATGTTCCGCAATCCCCTGGTAGAACCGTACACGCTGGGAATTTCCGGGGGCGCTGCCCTGGGAGTGGCGCTCAATATCGTTTTCAGGATATCCGGACGTTTCGGAATTTTGTCACTGCCCGTTTCCGGATTCCTGGGCGCGGTCGCCGTCTCTTTTCTGGTCTATTTTCTGGCCGTGAAAAAGGGGACGCTCCGGACCGACTCGTTCCTGCTTACCGGCGTGATGATCAGTTTCATCTCCTCCTCCCTGATGATGCTGTTGATGGCGCTTTCCAATTCCGAAGACCTGCAGGGGATAATTTTCTGGATGATGGGTTCTCTGGAAGAGCCGAACCGGCTTCTGCTAAAGAGCGAACTGCTTGTGGCCGTGCTTGGTTTTTTTGCTTCCTATCTTTTTGTCTTTGACCTTAATGCGTTCGGGTTGGGCGAAGAAGAGGCGCTCCACCTGGGAATAAACACGGAACGGAGCAAACGGATTCTTTTTATCCTGGCCGCCGTGCTTACCGGTTTTGCCGTTTCGGTGGCCGGCATCATCGGGTTTGTCGGCTTGGTTGTGCCTCATTTCGTCCGGATGTTTTTGGGCGGAGACCACCGGATACTGCTTATCGGTTCGTTCCTTTCCGGCGCCATATTTCTAATCCTTTGCGATGCGCTGGCCCGAACCGTAATTGCGCCCCTGGAACTGCCGGTTGGCGTCATTACGGGGATTTTGGGCGGCACGCTCTTTATTTACGCCGTCAGCAAACGCCGAATTTAAAATGCTGGAAGTTAAAAATCTTTCCGCCGGGTACGGCAAGCGGGTTATTCTCCGGGACATAACCTTTTCGGTAAAAGAAGGCGAGGTTCTGGGAATAATTGGACCCAACGGTTCCGGTAAGACGACGCTCCTGCGGGCGATTACCAAGGTTATCAAGCCCGGCCGGGGTGAAATTATCCTGAAGGCCAAAGACGTCGGCCGAATGGATTTTCAAGAATTTGCGCAGACCGCCGCGGTTGTTTCGCAGACTTTGCCCGGCGGTTTCGTAACG
>CAZBFL010000041.1:0-5693 GCA_964491175.1 uncultured bacterium | reverse complement strand
ATTTGCGCAGACCGCCGCGGTTGTTTCGCAGACTTTGCCCGGCGGTTTCGTAACGTTGGAAGAGTTCGTTTTGTTGGGGAGAACGCCTTATTTTAAGAGATTTCAATTCTTTGAGACTGAGAAAGACCTCGAGGCGGCGCACAAGGCGATGGTGTTGACCGATACCTGGAGACTGAAAGACTGTTTCCTGGAGGAGATGAGCGGCGGCGAGCGACAATTGTCTTTGATCGCCCGCGCCCTGTCCCAGGAGCCTTCGCTGCTTTTTCTGGACGAACCGACCAGTCACCTGGACATAACCCATCAGACGTATGTTTTGGATCTCGTACGAAGATTGAACAAAGAACTTTCTCTAACGGTTGTAATGGTCCTGCACGACCTGAACCTGGCCGCAGAATACTGTGACAGACTCATTCTGCTCCGGGAGGGCCGGGTTCACTCCGCGGGTTACCCGAAAGAAGTCCTGACCTACCAGACCATTGAAGAAGTCTATCGGACAATAGTGGTGGTAACGGAAAGTCCGATATCCGGCAAACCGCATGTGTTCGCTGTTCCTGCAGAAAATCGCTGTAACCCCCGGTAACTTTCTGTGTTATAATTATGGGAAGGATGATTACCGCCAAAGCGCCGGGCCGGGTTGAAATTCTGGGGAACCACACCGATTATAACGAGGGTTATGTGTTGCTCTCCACCGTAAGTCTCCAGACAACTGTTACCGGCGAAAAACGCCCCGGAAACAGATGTTCCGTTTATTCCCGGGACCTGAAAGACCGGGTGGAATTCCGGGTTGATTCTTTCCGGAAAGACGCAGACCACCCCTGGGCCGATTACCTGAAAGGCGTTATTCAGCAATTGCAGAGGGCCGGTCAGGGGCTTGGGGGTTTTAGCGGGGAAATATCCAGCACCATCCCGTTCGGAGTGGGCTTAAGCAGTTCCGCGGCGCTGGAACTTTCTTTTGCGTTTTTTCTCCAGGGTTTATTCGGTTTCGAAATATCGCGGCTGGAACTGGTCAAATTATGCCGGCGAGCCGAGAACGAATTTGTGGGGGTCGGCTGCGGAATTCTGGACCAGTTTTCCAGCGGGTTCGGACGGAAAGACGCCCTCCTGTTTCTTGACTGCCGGGACCTTTCGTACGAAATAATTTCGCTTCCGGCCGATTTATCCCTGGTAATTTGTGATTCCGGAAAAAGAAGAAGCCTTGTTTCTTCCGAATATAACCGACGGCGCCGGGAGTGTCAACAGGCGCTGGAATTTTTCCAGGCAAAGATAGCCGGTGTTGACGCCCTGCGCGATGTGACGGCTGCCGACTTCCGGCGTTTCGCCCCGCAGATAAAAGACGAATCCGTCCGGAAACGCGCCGAACACGTTGTCTTTGAAGATGAAAGGGTTGAGGCCGGAAGGGATTTTCTGAAAAGGGGAGCGTTGCCCGAACTGGGCAACCTGATGCGTCTTTCTCACGAGAGTTCCCGCGACTTGTTTGAAAATTCCATTCCGGAACTCGATTTTCTGGTGGAATGTGCTTATCGCCTGCCCGGTATTATCGGAGCCAAACTTTCCGGGGCCGGCTGGGGCGGAGCAACCGTAAACCTGGTTTTAGCGGAAAAGACTGAAGCCTTTTCGCGTGGATTGAAAGAAGTTTATCAACAGAAGTTCGGCAACCGGGCTCAGACTTATATTTGTTCCATACCGGACGGAGCGGGCTTCTTTTGATTTTAACCCCTATTTTGTAGTAAAATAATCTGAATATGGCCAAATATCTGGTAACCGGCGGGGCCGGTTTTATCGGGAGTCACATCGCGACCCGGCTTCGGAAAGAGGGGCATAGTGTGCGGATACTGGATAACTTCAGCAGCGGAAAAAAGGAAAACCTCTCCGGTATTGTCGGTTCCGGTTTAGAGGTTTTGGCAGATGATATTTGCAACCGTAAGGCCTGCGCCGAGGCCTGCGCCGGGATGGATTACGTGATTCACGAAGCGGCCCTGCGCTCGGTCCCGAAATCGCTGGACGACCCGTACGCCTACAACCGCGTTAACATTGACGGCACGCTGAACCTTCTTTACGCGGCTAAAACCGCCGGAGTAAAACAGGTTGCTTTTGCCTCCTCCAGTTCTATTTATGGGGAGGCAACCATCTTTCCGCAGCAGGAAACGAACCTGCCCGCCTTGATTTCACCTTACGCGCTTTCCAAATTGGCCGGTGAATATTACGGTTACATCTTTACCAAAAATTTCGGCCTGCCGGTTGCCTCGTTGCGTTATTTCAATGTTTTCGGCGAGCGCCAGAGTCTTGAAGATGAATATGCGGTGGTAATTCCCAAATTTATCAACTGCATGTTGAAAGGAGAGCGGCCGCCGGTGCACGGAGACGGTAAGCAATCTCGTGATTTTACCTATGTGGCAAACGTGGTGGAGGCCACCCTCCTGGCTGTTCGGACCGCCGGTGCGGCCGGTCTTTTTTTTAACGTCGGCTGCGGAAAGGAGAACTCGGTTCTGGAACTGGTTGCCGCGCTGAACAGGATACTGGGGACGAAACTGGAACCTCTTTTTACGCCGATGCGGGCCGGTGATGTGCCGCGCACGCTCGCCGACATTTCCCGGGCGCAAAAAATACTGGGTTACCAACCCAGGGTTGATTTTGAATCCGGCCTGAAACGGGCGGTGGATTATTTTAAAAAAGTTTGGACGTAAAATATCGTAACGGCAATTTTTTAACGGAGAACCTATGGGAATGTGGATTGGACGGGGCCGGAAAGCCCGTCGTTGTTACGGATTTGATGAAATTGCTTTGGTGCCGGGCGTTAAAACTATTGACCCGGTTATGGCGGATACTTCCTGGACTTTTGCCGGACACCAATTTGACCACCCGGTCATCGCCGCCGCAATGGACGGGGTGGTGGATGTGCGCCTGGCGGTGGAGATGGGCAAACTGGGAGGTTTGGCTGTTTTGAACCTGGAAGGCATCCAGACGCGGTATGAGAACCCGGACCGGATCAAAGAAAAAATTATCACGGCGCGTCAAAATGAGGCAACTGCTCTTATTCAGTCCTGCTACCGGGAACCGGTCAAGGAAGAACTGATAACCAGGCGGATAAAGGAGATTAAAAAGGCCGGCGTCATCTGCGCAGTTTCCGCTATTCCGCAAAAAGCGGAACGTTACGGCGCTCTGGCGGAGGAAGCCGGCGCGGACATCTTCGTCGTGCAGTCAACCGTAACCAGCGTTGCCCACATCTCCGAACGTTATAAACCCCTGGATTTGAAGGCCCTTTGTGAAAAGATGCGCATCCCGGTAATCCTGGGCAACTGCGTTACATACGAGGTGGCGCTTCAATTAATGGAAACCGGCGCCGGCGGTATCCTGGTGGGCATCGGTCCGGGCGCCGCCTGCACCACCCGGGAAGTTCTGGGTATCGGCGTTCCCCAGGTTACGGCAACTTGCGATTGCGCGGCGGCCCGGGATTTTTACTATAAGACGTGCGGGCGTTACGTGCCGATTATTACCGATGGCGGAATGACCGGAAGCGGCGATATCTGCAAGGCGATCGCTTCCGGAGCCGACGCGGTTATGATCGGTTCCATCTTCGCCCGGGCGGAAGAAGCGCCGGGCAAAGGTTTTCACTGGGGAATGGCGACTTCCGACGAAAACCTGCCGCGGGGCACCAGGGTCAGCGTTGGGATTACCGGGACCATGAAAGAAATTCTGCTGGGTCCGGCCCGGGTCGACGATGGTAGTCAAAATCTGGTCGGCGCTCTCCGGACGTCAATGGGCAGCCTGGGCTGCCGGTCGCTGCGTGAGATGCAGTTGGTGGAAATAGCCATTGCACCGGCAATCAAGACCGAAGGCAAGGTTTTTCAGAGCGCCCGCAAAGCCGCCGGTCTATTGCCCGACTCAAGCGTTTAACGGTTACGGTTAAAGTACCTATTGCAAATAAAATCCGGCCGGTTCGGCCTTTTATGACTTTAGATTTTGCAAGACCGATTATTTTTTTAAGTGTTGTATTTGTTTCACTCTCAGGTTGCGGACCCACCTCAATTTCCAACCCGAAGCAGGACACTCTTGTCCTGATAACCACCAACGACCCCAAGACTTTCAATACCATTCTGGCCAAGGAGACCAGTTCCACCGCGGTCACCGGATTTCTTTTTGAAGGCCTGACCCGCACCAACGGTGTCACCACGGAAGTGGAGCCGGGTCTGGCCGAGAGCTGGCGAGTCAGTAATTCCGGTCGTACCTGGGATTTAAAACTGCGTAAAATACTCTGGTCGGACGGACGGCCCGTTACCGTCGGAGACGTGATTTTTACCTTCCGCGACCTGATTTACAATCCGGATATTCCGACCAGCAGCCGGGATGTTTTTATGGTTTCCGGCCGGGAAATCAAGGTTGAGAAAGCGGCGGACGATATTATTCGTTTCACCCTGCCGGCCCCGTTTGCGCCGTTTCTGCGGCAGTTGGGTCAGGAAATTCTGCCCGCCCACCGGCTCCGGCCGGCACTGCAGGCCGGCCGGTTCAACACCGCCTGGGGTGTGGATGTCCGTCCGGCGGAGATAGTCGGCACCGGACCTTTTATCCTTTCCGAATACCGAATCGGCGAAAAGGTGGTTTTAACCGCCAACCCTTATTATTACAAAAAAGATGAAACGGGCCGCTCTTTACCGTATCTCAAACGTATTGTTATTTTAATCGTACCGGACCAGAACGCGGCCCTGCTGCGGTTCCTTCAGGGGGAGATAGATTCAATTTCAGTGCGCGGCCAGGACTATAAACTGCTCAAACCACAGGAAGCAAAACGTAATTTTACCATATATAATACCGGCCCGGCTTTAGGTGAAAATTTTCTGGCTTTTAACCAGAATCCCGGAGCGCCTATGCCCGCTTACAAGTTGGCCTGGTTCCGGAACCGTTCCTTCCGCCAGGCAATCTCTTATGGTCTGGACCGGGAAAGCATGATCCGCAACGTTTACGCCGGGCTGGCTTATCCCCAGTGGGGCCCGATGAACCGTAGCGGCGGTTATTTCTATAATCCAAAAGTCAGAGAGTACCTGCATAATCCGGAAGAGAGCCGGCGCTTGTTGAAAGAGGCCGGTTTCCAATACCGCGACGGAATCCTCTATGACTCAACCGGGCACCGGGTGGAATTCACCCTGCTGACCAACGGCGACACCGGCGAGCGGGTTCAGACGGCAACCCTTATTCTGGACGATCTGGACAAACTGGGCATCAAGGTGCACTTCCTGCCGGTGGATTTCAATAATCTGGTCAACCGGATGGTCGCCAGTTACGACTGGGAGGCGGTTATTCTCGGGTTGACCGGAGGGATTGAACCTCACAGCGGCCGGAACGTCTGGCATTCTTCCGGACAACTTCATCTCTGGAACCCCAGGCAAAAGGCGCCGGAGACCGCCTGGGAAAAGGAGATTGACGACATATTTGAAAAAGCGGCCTGCGAATTGGACAATGCGAAAAGAAAATTTTTGTACGACCGCTGGCAGATGATCGTCTCCGAGGAAGTCCCGGTCGTTTACCTGGTCAATCCGGCGGCGCTCTATGCGGTGCGGAACCGGTTTGGCAATCTCCGGCCGACCGGTTACGGCGGGGTGTTTCATAATATTGAAGAAATTTATATCACAACTAAATAATTGTTTAACAACACAAAAATTTACAGTAGGACAGGCGTCCCGTCAGCGAAGCAGTAGGAC
>CAZBFL010000040.1:0-8786 GCA_964491175.1 uncultured bacterium | reverse complement strand
GCGGGAAAAGGCCGTCGGCGTTGCGCCGGTGGGGTGCGCGGTCACCGCTTACAATTACTGGAATTTTGACGTAACCGAAGCCGCCCACGGAAGACCGCCGGCGGTTGCCACCGGCATCAAAAGGTTCCTGCCGGACCGGCTGGTCTTTACCTATCAGGGCGACGGAGACCTTGCGGCCATCGGGACTGCGGAAATTATCCACGCCGCCAACCGCGGCGAAAATATTACCACTATTTTTGTCAACAACGCGGTGTACGGTATGACGCGCGGACAGATGGCGCCAACCACGATGCTCGGCCAGAAGACCACCACAACTCCCCTTGGCCGCGACCCCAAAACACACGGTTACCCGATCAGGGTCTGCGAACTTCTGGCCGTTTTAGACGGCGCCACGTATCTGGAACGGGTCGCCCTGATTGACCCTGCTTCCGTTCGGCGAATAAAAGCGGCCATTAAAAAAGGGTTTGAGTGCCAATTGGCGTGCCGGGGCTTTTCCCTGATCGAAGTTCTTTCGCCCTGCCCGGTTAACTGGGGGTGCACACCGGTGCAGGCGCTTGATTTTATCCGTGAGAAGATGCTGGGGGTTTTCCCGCCCGGAGTAATTAAAAATCATTTATAGTTTTTGACTGACAGTGAAAAATTGTGTTAAAATAATTAGATTCGTTTTTTTTACCAAAACCCACTTTCGTCCGCCATTAAGTTGGCGGACTGGAACGGGCAAAGGAGGCAGAAATGAAAGTAAAAGTGGATGCGGATACCTGCACCGGATGCGGACTTTGTGTTGACGGTTGTCCCGATGTTTTTGTTCTGGAGGGTGAAGTTGCCCGGGTAAAGGTTGACCCGGTCCCGGCCAACGCCGAGGAATGCGTACAGCAGGCAATTCAAGACTGTCCCGTTAACGCTATTGCGGAAGGCTGAAGACGATGATTAAAGAGATGCGAATTCACGCCCGGGCCGGGCAGGGCGCCATTACCACCGCCGCCCTGCTTGGAACCGCTGTTTTTGTGGAAGGTCAATATGCCTACGCTTTTCCCAGTTTCGGAGCGGCGCGTATGGGCGCTCCGATGAACGCTTTTATTCGTATTTCCGACCGGCCCATCCGGCTCCGGAGCCAGATTTATAATCCGGACTACGTGTTGGTGGTTGACCCGACGCTTGTCCGGAGCGTAGACGTCCTGGCCGGAGTAAAAGACAAGGCCATCGTAGTGATAAATTCCAAAGAACCGATTCCCCTTAACCCCGCATCCGGCGGGGTTAAAATTTGTTATGTGCCGGCCAACGAAATTGCCATGCGCCACCTGGGCCGCCCGATGGGCAACACGGCCCTCCTGGGAGCGTTTGCGGCCGTTTCGGGAACGGTCAAACTGGAAAGTTTAAAGGAAGTCATCAAGCGCCGTTTTTCCGGAGAAATCGCCGAAAAGAACATCGCGGCTCTTACCGAGGGATGGGAGGTGGCATGCAAGTAAAAATAACGGCTGAACCGGGAAGCGCCCGAAACAACAAAACCGGTTCCTGGCGGATGGGGAAAAAACCTGAATTCCTGAAAAAGAACTGCATCGCCTGCCGGTTATGCGTATTGGTTTGCCCGGAAGGAATCGTCTCCGGAAAAGAAAAAAATAGTTTTAAGACCGATTACCTTTATTGCAAAGGATGCGGTCTTTGCGCTGCGGTCTGCCCCAAAAAAGACATCGAGATGGTTCCCGAAGAAACGGAGAGCGAAAAATGAAAGATTTCATCGAAGGTTCCGAAGCGGTTGCGCGGGCGGTATGCCTCTGTAAACCCGGCGTGATTTCGGCTTATCCGATTACGCCGCAAACCCACATCGTGGAAGGGCTGGCCCAGATGGTGGCCGACGGCCGTTTAAAAAGCCAGTTTGTCAACGTGGAAAGCGAACATTCCGCCGCTTCGGTTGTATTGGGCGGAGTAGCCGCCGGCGAACGCGTCTTTACGGCCAGTTCCTCGCAGGGTTTAATCCTGATGAGCGAAGTTATCTTTAATATAGCAGGAATGCGTATGCCGGTAGTTCTGGCATGCGTCAACCGGTCGTTATCCGCGCCCATCAATATCTGGAACGACCTGCAGGATTCAATCGCATTGAGGGACAGCGGCTGGGTGCAGTTTTACGCGGAAAGCAACCAGGAGGCCGCCGACCTTATTTTCCAGGCCTATCGTCTGGCCGAAGACCCCCGGGCGCTAATCCCGGTTATGGTCTGCCTGGATGGGTATGTTTTGAGCCACGGCCTGGAAGTGGTTGACATCCCGGAAGAAGACAAGGTAGCGCAGTTCCTGCCGCCGTTTAATCCGGCGGAAAAATTGGACACGGCCAACCCTAAAAGTTTTGGGCTCCTGGCCCTTCCGGAACATTATTTGGAAATCAGGCATGACCTGCACCGGGCGGTCAAGGGTTCCTTAAAGCTGATTCCGGAAATTACCGCCGACTTTGAGCGTATTTTCGGACGCCGTTCCGGAGGCCTGGTTGAGTCCTATCGTCTGGAAGATGCGGAGATGGCAATAGTCTCGGCCGGCTCGGTCTGCGGAACGATTAAAGATACCGTGGACGCCCTGAGAAACGAAGGGAAGAAGGCCGGTCTTTTAAGGATTATCACCTATCGGCCTTTTCCGGAAGAAGCAATTCTTCAGGCGCTGGCAAAAGTTCCGATGGTTGCGATTCTGGACAAGGCTGTTTCCCTTGGCGCCACCGGACCGATTTACGCAGACTTGAAAGCGGCGTTTCAGGGAAAACCCAATAAAAAAATTAGCGGTTACATCGCCGGTCTTGGAGGCAGGGACATTACGCCGGACACGATTAAGGAAATATTCAAGCAACTTGCCGGACCGGAAACGAGCAACCAGTTCATCGGTCTTAAAAATTAAGGAGAAGCCCTATGCCCGAACATTTTCTTTCTCCCGGTCATACCGCCTGCGCCGGGTGCGGTCAGTCTCTGGCGGCGCGCCTGGTAATTGACGCGGCCGGACCAAACACCATTGTTGTTAACAGCACCGGGTGCCTGGAAGTTTTTTCCACCGCCTATCCGGATACCGCCTGGGAAGTTCCTTTCATCCACTCCCTTTTTGAAAATTCGGCCGCAGTCGCTTCCGGAGTAGAAGCGGCCTTAAGGCAAAGCGGTAAACTGGCGGAGACCAGGGTAATCAGCCAAGCCGGAGACGGAGGCACCGCGGATATCGGACTTCAGGCGCTTTCCGGAATGTGGGAACGGGGACACGACATTCTTTCCATCTGCTACGATAACGAAGCATATATGAACACCGGAATTCAGCGCAGCGGCCTTACGCCTACCTATACTTCTACGACCACCAGTCCGGCCGGCAAAACTTCCGCCGGCAACCCGAGACCAAAAAAGAACATGGTGGAAATTGCCGTAGCGCACGGTATTCCCTACGTGGCAACCGCGTCGGCCGGATTTCCGGTTGATTTGCAGAAGAAGGTAAAAAAAGCGCTGGGGATCAGAGGACCGAAGTTCCTGCATGTACACGTTCCCTGTCCGCTGGGCTGGCGCCACGAGCCGGGGCAAACTTACCAGATAGCCCGGCTTGCCGTGGAGACCGGGCTCTTTCCTTTAATTGAATTTGAAAACGGAAAAATCTCCGGCCGTTATCTGATTACCAAACAAAAACCGGTGGAGGATTACCTGAAACCGCAGGGCCGGTTCCGTCATATTTTCAAACCGGGCGGGGAAGCGGCCCTGAAAGAAATCCAGGAAACGGCAAACCGGAATATCGAACGCTACGGACTCGTTAAAACCGCAACCGGAGGATAATTAAATTATGGCGCTCATAAGTTACTCGGCGTGCGAGATTATCAAGGTTGCGATTGAAATCGAGAAGAACGGCTACCATTTTTACACGGAGGCCGCCAAATTGACCCGGAGCAGATCGGTAGCCGAACTTTTCCGGAATCTTGCCCAGGAAGAAATTCAGCACCAGGCTTTTTTTGAGGGTCTGGCAAAACTTGTTTCCAGTTGCGAATTCGGTAAAACAACCCCGCCGGACGAATACCTGTCGGCAATCGCAGATGCATCCATTATTCAGCAGAAACGAGGGATGAAAGCGATTGCGGAAAAGAGGCTTACCGACCAGGAGGCGCTTGATATTGCGATTCAGGTGGAAAAAAACGCCATTCTTTACTACACGGAACTGCTTCGTTTTGTGACCGAAAAAGAAAAAGGAATGGTTGAAGAACTGGTTGCGGAAGAAAAGCGGCACCTCACCACTTTGACTTCAATCGGCAAGAATTTACTGTAGTTGCCGAGCTTGCTCAGCGCTGGTATCGGTAGGACAGGCGTCTCGACTGTCCTAAAAGAGCCAACCTACAAAACCTTACCGTTGCAGATTGTGCGATAAACTCTTCCTTTCATCTTTTCACCCAAAAACGGCGTGTTCTGACTGCGTGATTTAATCGTGGCCGCGGTCAACTTCCATTCTTCCTTAGGGTTGAAGACGGTAATATCCGCCCTCAGCCCTTTTTTAAGACTGCCCCGGTCAGCAAAACGAAAGATTCTGGCCGGGTTTGATGTCAGGCAGGCGATTAGACGCGAAAGGGGAATATCATCGGTTAACCGCAGCAGAAGGGGCAGAGCGGTTTCGAAACCGATGATACCGAAAGCCGCATTTTCAAAATCGGTCTCCTTCTCTTCCCGGCTGTGAGGCGCGTGGTCGGTTACGATGACTTCAACGATACCATCCGTAACGCCGCCCTTCAGCGATTTAACATCGGCTCCGGCGCGCAGGGGCGGACTGACCTTGGTGTTGGTGTTATAGCCGTTTACCGCTTCCTCGGTTAAGGTAAGATGGTGAAAGGTAACTTCTGCGGTTACCGGAACGCCTTTCTTCTTCGCCTGCCGGAGGAGGGCAATGGAACCGGCTGACGTAAGATGGGCGAGATGAATCCGGCTTTCTGTCAGGGAAGCGAGGGCGATGTCGCGAAAGACCGCTATTTCTTCTGCTTCCCTGGGAATGCCGGGCAAACCCAGGAAGGTGGCTATCTTCCCCTCGTTCATCACCCCGTTTCGGGCCAGCGCCGGTTCTTCCGGGTGGTCTATGAGGGGCCGGTCCGCCATCTTTGCGTATTCCAGGCCGCGGCGCAGAACCCGGTTGTCGGCGACGCAGTTTCCGTCGTCCGAAAAAGCCGCCGCGCCGTTTTCGGCCAGGTCGGCCATTTCCGTTAGTTCTTTTCCCGCCCGATTTTTAGTGATGGCGCCGATCGGAAAGACCGAAATAGGGGTCTCTTTCCCTTTGTTAAAAACGAAGGCAACCAGGGGACCGGTATCCAGGCAGGGGACGGTATTGGGCATCGCCATAATTGTGGTATAACCGCCGGCGGCCGCAGCCGCAGCGCCGGTTTGAATCGTCTCTTCGTCCTCCCGACCCGGTTCCCGCAAATGGCAGTGGCTGTCAATGAATCCCGGACAAACGATCAGGCCGGAAGCATCTATAAGGCGCGGCTTGCCTTCCGGTTTTATCGCTTTAGCTACTTTCTCAATCTTGCCCTGCGCGCAGGCAACGTCCATAACTTCGTCAATTCCCTGAGCCGGATCAATCACCCTTCCGTTCTTAATTAATAGGTCCATTTGGTTATCCCATCATATCACTTTTCAATGCTTTTTTTCAATTCTCTGATAATACTCATTGACATTTCACGTCCTTTTCCTGTAGGATAATTACAGTCTTCTTGTCCCCATATCCATTTATAGGCCTTAAATAGAACTTCCGGTAACTCTCCGCAGGGATTTGATAAATCGGCGGTTTTCAACACTTCATCGGGTTCTTCTCCGTTGAAAACTCTCTCAAGGGCGTCAATTATCTTAATTGTTTCTCCCGGATTATTTTTCCCTTTTTCTTCTAAATCCTGGTATATGTTTTTATGAGAAATCAACCAGAGAGTCGAATCATTTGGATTGTATATCCAAACCATAAAATCTTCACGTTTGACAACACCAAAAACAAATTTACCGCCAGGTTTTGTTATAACTATCTTTCTTCCATCGCTTAATTGTTCGACTTCATACCCTCTATATTTTACTTTTTGCAGAACGTTTCTAAATTCTTCACGCGATTGATTTTTAATATGCAAATCAGCTAATTCAATTTCATGGGTATAAATATTTTTTTTCATCTTTTTACCTCATAGACAAGCAAATACTGATGTGCTGTTTCTAAGAATTTTTTTTGTTCGGTAACGTCGGTTTGCGTATCTTTGCTGGTTACAACAATTATTTCTTTTAAACACAATTGATTATGATTAATTAGATCAATTAATTTTTTCCCGAGAGGTTCTATATATCCATCTATTCTGACGTCACATGTTTGAAATATAAGAAAACCGCCATTTATGACCGAAGGCAATTCTTTATTTATAATTTCTTTGATTTTTTCCAGATAAAATTTAATATTTAAAAAAGAGGGTTCATCATTTAAAAATGCTGACTTGATAAAAAGTAATTTCTTTTCTTTCCGGCCTTCCTTTTTACGCATCAATACTTGATTATTTGATTGTGAAATGAAATTTATAGTTGCATATTCAGCTTCTTTTGAATACCGGCTAATCACATTTTTGTTCAAACATTCCTCAAAATTTATTCTGGGTAAAACCCATACTGTTGTAGTTTCAAAATCCGTTAATTTCTTTTGTAGCACAGGTTTTTCTGCTACCGGGCCAAATATTCCGTAGTGTAGCATTTGTTCTTTAATTATTTGCGGAGTTGGTTTTATTGGTTTTTCGAATATTGGCAGATATTCATGTGCTAAAAGAAGAAAATTATACTTTATGCTATTCGCATACCAGAAACCGGTAGTTTTGCAATTATGTTGCCGTTTAATAACAAGTTCTCGTAGTTTGAAACCCGCATCTAAGTAAGTATTTATGAGTTTAAAACCCAATGAAACTACATTCTTTTTTCGTCGAGTATCTCCAATCAAAATTGCGCATTGCCTTCCTGGTTTCAATACCCTAAAGCTTTCATGGGCAACTTTTGACATTTCTTTCAAAAAATCATCTACGTCTAAAAACGATAGGTCGCTGTTTTTAGAATCTGTATATTGAAGGATATTCGCATAAGGGGGATGAGAACAGATTAAATCTATGGAGTTATTTGGTAAAAACGATAATTTTCTGGCATCTCCAATTAGTAGTTCTGGCTCATAAATCTGCGGGTGATGACTTTCGATAAGAATGGGTGATTCGTACGAAGAAATCTTAAAATCAAGGTTTTGTTTTGCCAATTCAACGGCCTTGTCGTTGATATCAAGAGCCGTACACTTCCTGCCCAACAGCTTGGCTTCTACCGCTGTTGTTCCGGATCCGCAGAAAT
This sequence comes from uncultured bacterium, assembly GCA_964491175.1. Lineage (GTDB taxonomy): Bacteria > Ratteibacteria > UBA8468 > MWAK01 > MWAK01 > JAHJUB01. The sequence continues at coordinate 1,458 of CAZBFL010000040.1, read as the reverse complement.
AATCTAAAACTACTTCGCCGGGCTTTGAATATTTAAGAATTACATTTCGGGGAATATAAGGCGACCAATTTCCCCTGTATGCTCCATTGTGTGTTGCCCAATTGCCCCTTTGTTTGAAACTCCATACCGTGGTTTGTTCTTCTTTAAAATCTTTTGGCTGGAGTGTTTTAACCTTTTTAAAATGATTCAAATTGCTTATGTTTATTCCCTGGGACTGCGTGATTAATTTTTCTATATATTTAAACGTTACTCCGTATTTCTTTCCAATTTCGACACTTGGAGTACCCTTTGTTTTTTCTTGCAGGATTAACTGCCGGAGTTTCTTTTGGGTTACTGCTTCTAATTGTTGCATCGACATAGCGCGCTTGGAGAGACTCGAACTCTCAGCCTTTAGCTTCGGAGGCTAACGCTCTATCCAATTGAGCTACAAGCGCAAATTTTATATTCAGCCGGATTGCCCCACCTGACGCACCTTTACAAAACGGTTCTTAAGGGCGGATTCTCTCGCGGCCAGACAGGTATAGACGCTTTGAATTCCGGTCCAGATAGGCGTGCGCGATCGCCCCTTGCCTTTTACGAGGTTGAAAAAATCGTACGCCAGTTCCAGGTCTCCGCCGAAATGGCTGAGTTCGGAACCGGCCTTGACAGTATCAGAAAACGGCTGGTGATGCCGGACGTGCCGGAGAGAATTTTCATACCAGTCAAATTTAACGGTACCGAGATAACCGCTCACGGTTGAACCGCGGGCCGCCGCATCCCGTCTGGAAAAAAAGACCTGCGTATATATTCCGTGGGCGCCGGAAGCAAATTCCACAACCGCGCTGGAAGCATCTTCGTTCGTGCCTGTTTCCCTTGTCCCGCAGTCACGGCTGTAGACGCAGTGGTGGTCTTTTTCGTGCGGACCGGAATTGTTAAGTTTTCGGTTGATGGGACTCTCCAGGCAGGTGTCGGTTTCTTCGCACTTTGAACATACCAGTCCGGCAGGCTTTTTACCCCCAAAAACTTTCCGGAAAGTTGCCATGGCGCCAACCCTGATAATCGGCGAATCCATCAGGTAATTCATATAGTCAAAATCGTGCGTGGCTTTCTGCAGAAAAAGTCCTCCGGTTATTTTATAATCCCGATACAGTTCTTCCCAGTAAACGGTTCCGTACGTAACGTAGTTCCAGGCCATGATATGAACCGGACTTCCAATCGCGCCTTTCTTGATCAGGTTCCTTGCGAAAAGACACAGGGGAGACGTCCTTAAAGGAAAACTTACGACCACCTTGCATCCGGATTTTTCAAAAGCATCTTCGAGGTCGTTTGCCTGCTTCATGGAAATGGCGACCGGTTTTTCCAGGTAAAGCGGTATCTTAAACTTTGCGGCCTTTATGGCATAAAATGCATGAAGGTTACAGCGCGGACCGATGACAAGCGCGTCCAACCTTGCTTTGCGGACCATCTCTTCCAGCGTTT
>CAZBFL010000039.1:5104-8799 GCA_964491175.1 uncultured bacterium | reverse complement strand
AAATTCAATTTCGTCTAGAAGGCCGCTCTCCCTGGCAAAATTCTTACCGGTCACCAGAAGGGCTTTTTTTCCGAACTTCTGCGCCTTTTTCTTCAGGTTGGCAAGCGCATCGTCTCCGAAAATTATCTCGGTAGGCAGATACCAGTAAAAATTATTAGCCATGGGTTAATCTTATTATTATACACCAAAAAGGCGGGAATGGGCAATCTAAACGCGGTCAGGATTCAGTCAATTTCTTAAGGGAGAGCGCCTCGCGGAAGAACTCTTCCGGGGTCATCTCGCGCAGAAAATTCAAACCCCGGCAGGCGCGCAGCCGCGGAACCGGGTTGGCGTAAAAATAGTCCCGGCCCAGGCAAGTCTTAATAACCGCGTACTGTTCCACCATTATTTTCTGGGACAGGTCGCAAAACGGTCCGTCGTATTCATAACTGGGGAAGGAAGCGCTGCGCTGGGAACCGAAACAGGTATGGAAAGCGCTTTTCATAATCGCCAGCGAATTCATGGAAACCGGCACGAACAAATTGACCTCAGAGGGGTGAAAACGGAACCAGACGTTGCGGTAGCCCCAAACCTTAATCTTCCTGCCCGGCCGTTTCTTCCGGTATGCTTTCAGCGCCTCCGAAATTGCCTGGAGTACCTTGTAATGGGTGTCCGGACCACTGGCTTCCGGGTCCAGGGCCACCGTTATCACATCCGGTTCCACCTTTTCCATAAGTTGCAGAATCGGCTTGACGTCCCGTTCCCATTCCGGCTGGGGCGTAAAGATGTCCCCGGTATAAAAACCAAGCCGCAGATGAAAAATATTATCGCAGTTAAAACCGAGATGACCCCAAAGCAGTTCCTCTTCCCATTCCCGAATCATCCCTTTTAAATTTTGGACAAAAGGCGTATCCTTCTTTCCCGGATAACTGCTTTGGAAATACTCCTTTATCCGCCTGACCTCTTTCTTTATCTCTTTAGGGTCTTCCTTCTCCGCCAACTCCACCAGGTTGCGCAGCGTTCTCCGCGCCTCCGCTTCCTGCTGCATCTCCCGGCTGCCGGCCGCTACCCCGTCCAGGAACCGGTAAACGTCGCGGTTGCGGTTGGTCAGGTTGTCCGGGGAAAAATAACCCTGCTCCATCAGCGGCGCCAGTTCTCCTTTTTCCAGAAAGGTTTCCAGGTTTTCCAGCAATGAAAGCGTATAGGAGTTGGTAACCGAGGTAAAACCGCTGGTCAGCGTGGCGAAATAATGGGTATTTTTAGGCGACCGGACCAGGTGCACGATGTAGGGGAAATAACCCAGCATTATGTCGTCGTGGTGGGGCGCGGTGTGGAGGAAAGTAAGGTTTTCAAGATTCTCCGCCGCCTTCTCAATCCGCTCCTTCAGCGAATCGGCTGCCCGGGCGGAGAAAGAGGCCAGGTCAACCTTCTTTTCCTTCAGCAGTTCTCCGAGGCGGTCGTCCTTCAGGTCATCCGGTCTCAAATCCTTAAGCCGCTTTTTTTTCCGGGCGGAAATATCAATTAAAATACGCTCGGCAACCGGATAAGTGATTTCGGGAAGCGACGCTAATTCATTATATTTTCTTACCGTCAAGAGACTGGCCGCGCCGGCGGTAAGGTAGAACCGGGCGCCGGCCAGGCCCTGAAGCGCGGTGGCCGGGTACAAGACCGACGGCTCGCTCTCAATCGCATCCTTCGCCACCTTTGCCTTGCTCTCGCCGGCCGCGGTTATCAGGCAGGTAGCCGAGGAATTCCGCGTTATCGTCCTTAAACCGACGGTAACCACCACTTTCTGCCGGGCAAGTTCGATCCCGCCCAGGTCGGTGGCGGCCGCGGCCGCCGTCTCATAATTGATGGGTATCAGCCGGGTCGTGCTGTAGTGGTCCGACCCCCGGATATTAAACCCGATGTGGCCGTCCGGGCCGATGCCGCCGAGGAAGAACCCGATGCCGCCCATTTTCTCTATCCGGGCTTCGTACTCCATCGCAAACTGGTCGGCCGCGGTTATCGCCTGGTACTGCAGCCGTTCCAGATCGCTTGCCGGTTTCCGGAACCGCAGGGAAAGGTCCACCCTGCCCTGCGGGAAGACCCGGCCCAGGTCCTTGCCGGTTGGAGCGCCTGCCTTCCAGGCATCCATCAGGAGCGCCCTTTTCGGATTGAAACCGAACCGCCGGATATAGAAGCGGTTGATGTAAAAAGCAAAACTGTTTTCCTGCGCCGGGTCCATCGGGAAGAACTCGTCAATCTGAACAAAGAAGAACGAATTGAGTTCGGGTTTCTTTTCCGGGTCAAGCCCCCATCCGTCCAGTTCCTTCTGAACCTCCTTCCGGTCCCAATTATGCAGAAAATATTCGGTCCAGTTGATAAAATGCTCCGGGGTCTTGCCGGTCGGCAGGGAAAGAACGCCCTCCGGATTCAACTGGAGCCATTCCAGGAAACGCACGGCGGTAAGTTTACCCAGGGTAGGGAAGTCCGGCACTTCAATCGTCTTTATCTTTTCAACCGGCGGATAGATTATCGCTTTCCCGGATTTTTTGAGGGCGACTTCCTCTACGCGGGAGGAATTATCGTATTTTCTCATATTGTCATTGCGAGCCCTTCGGTAGGACAGGCGTCCCGCCAACGAAACAGTAGGACAGGCGTCCCGCCTGTCGTTATTTAGGGCGAAGCAATCTCGTTTTTCACTTTCCCCACGCCTTCAAGAACGCGGCGATGGACCGGTCGTATTTCCGCTCCCATTCCGGCGGAAAAAGACAGCCGGGCACTTCATTGCTCCGTCGGTGAAACGTAATGCACTCACAGCAGACGCCTTTCCGGCTGCAGGGCTCGTAGGTACAGGTGCAGTTTGTCTTGTTACCCGCTGCCTTACATTCCTTTTCCATGTCTATATTTTACCATATTAACAATTCCTGCTCTGCCGGGTATAATAAGAACAACGGAGGTGAATATGAACCTTTTTACCATAACCTTGTTTCTGAGCTTCGCCATCGCCGGAAATGTGTCAAAACTTGAAATCAAGAGCAGCGCTTTTCAAAACGGCGGGAAGATTCCGGCAAAATATACCGGCGACTCCCTGAACGTCTCCCCTCCCCTTTCCTGGACAGGCGCCCCGGCTGAAACCAGGAACCTTGCCCTCGTCTGCGAAGACCCGGATGCGCCTTCGGGAACGTTTATCCACTGGGTAATTTTCAACATACCCAAAGAAAAGAATGGACTGACGGAGAATGTCCCCAAAAAAGAGTTACTGCCCGACGGCACGGCCCAGGGTAAGAACAGCGCCGGAAGAACCGGATACGCCGGTCCTTATCCCCCGCCCGGCAAACCGCACCGGTATTTTTTCAAACTCTATTGCCTGGACACCAAACTTCCCCTCAAACAACCGGTCAGCAAAATTGAATTGGAAATAGCGATGAGGGGCCATATTCTTTCGGAAGCGGAGATTTTCGGCATTTACCGGCGTTGAACAATAACAAATTTTACGGGTGGGTTACAACTTCATAATCCAGTAGAGGAAGAGAACGACGGGGAGAAGCACGATGATGACGAAAACCGCCGGCGTCGGCAGAACGTGAAGCAGATAAATAAAAAAAATGATGCCCAGAACCGCCGCAAAAACCAAACCGAGGATAAGCGGAACCCTCCTGAGTTCTTTCCCGGCAATCTCCAGGTCTGACCTGGTTAACTTCGGCATCATCTCCATCTTCCGCTCGATAAAC
>CAZBFL010000039.1:0-5094 GCA_964491175.1 uncultured bacterium | reverse complement strand
GGGTCTTCGGGCTTCAGGGAAAGCGCCTTTTTATAATACGCCAGCGCCTTATCCTTTTCCCCCATTTTCAGGTGTAAATCACCCAAACAGGTGTAAGCCCCGGCAAACTCCGGGTCCTTTTGAACGGTGTATTCCCACTTACCTATCTCTTCGTGGATTCTCGAAACCTCCATCTCTTCACCCTGCTTCTTTTCCCAATACTGACTTATCTTCAGGACAATAACAGGCAGGAACAGGAAGACGAGAATCAGGAAATTCGGCACTACCCTGACTCCGACAAAGGGAGTAATTACGACAAGCAGGGAGAACAGGGAAATCAAAAACAGGATAATAAACCGCTGGTTGCCAATCTCGCCTTCGGTTCGTAAACCCAGGATATACCAGTCCTGAATTCCGATAATAACCAATTCAAAAACAAGCAATATCCCGGTAAAAAATCCGCCAAACATCTTCTTTTCCGGAAATTTATTAAAAAGATTCCTTCTTGTCCAACAGTTCCCGCGCTTCTTTAAGGTCGGATAAACGCACCATCAGTCTTATCGGAAAAGCAAGCGACATCCATGGTCTCATACCGCCGCAATCGTCCCTGGAAATAAACGATGGTATGCCATTCGCTTCCAGAAAACTCTTGGCAACGCAAGCCAGAGACTCGCTGGTGAATTTCTCAACCGCCACAAGTTCATCTTCCATTATCTATCTGAGATTCCGTCCTCATTCTCCGCATTGCACTTCGGGCATTTCATCGCACCCTCCCTTCATCCTCCCAGACGATATCAAAATCTCCTTTTCTTCCCTCTTCGCTGAACTGGGAGATTCCGCCATCATCCTTGAGGTTATCCGCAACGCTGTAAACGATAAATCCCTTATCCTTCTTCCGGTAAACATAGTCCTTGCCGGTAAATGGGTCTAAGGGAAGTTCGGGGATTACTTCCGGGGAAAGAAAAGAGAGCGACGCCGGATAGTAACCGCGTTTCTGCCGATATATCTTTAAAGCAAGGGCAATTTTGAATGATTCCAGATAGGCGGTATAGGCGGCTTGTCTTTCAATTGCTCTGCGTAAAGCCGGCATAGCCGCTCTCGCCAAAATGTGTCTTAGCGTTTTCGGATTGGGTGCAATTTTTTTCTCCCAAGCGTCAAGAGCGCTTTTAATGGAAAAATAAGGTTTATTGGAAAAATCTGCAAGCGTCATAATTCCCTGCATGTAAAACGCGGATTCCGGTTTAAACATCGGCTTTAAAACATAGTTACGATACGCTTTCAGAAAGTTTTTACTCTTTAAAGTTCTTTGGCGCCCACCCAAATATACCAATTCCATCCGGTAACCCGTAAAAATTATCGGCTCAGATTCAATTGCTTTTGTAAGATTCTTATCTTTTCGGTCTATCTCCAAAATCAGTTTTCGATAATTCTCGGAAAGAATTGAATTTGGGAAAGCAGAAAGAAGCGGACGGCTGGAGTTTATTGTTACGATATCGGCGGCGATACGGACAAGTTGGGAGATTAAAAGAGGTTCATCGGTTAAGGAATCTCCGAGACGAAGACCGACCCTGACCGATTCCAGGGCGTCCCGGTATCTTTTTTCTTCGATAAGAATGTAAGTTCTGGCCGATACCAACCTTGCCAGATTGCGTATTTTAGAATGATGGGACAAAGTTTCATGTATTGCGAAACTATCACCGTATTTAATATCAAAACGACAAGCGGGGAGATTAACGGCTTTTTCTATCAAACCATAAAACTTTGCAAAATCCGAACCTCTTATGATTCTACCGATTGTGCTCTTTTGCGGCGGGGTCAGTTTTTCTACGGGAACGGTGCCCGCATATGGCATATACTCCCATTCTTTTTTGTACCTTATCTTCAGTTTGTCGGCCAAATCGAACGCCTGCCGGTAAACCAGAGCGGCGTTCTCTTCATCGGAGATTGGGGGCGGAACCACTTCTTCAAGCGTCAACTTGATTCCGGCTGTTCTTGCTTCCTGAACGGTCTTCTTAAACTTCTGGTCTACAATGAAACTTGCGATTGAATGGCTTCCGAAAGAAAGAACCAGGAGGGCGGCGGTGAGATTAAATATTACCCTTCGGGAAGGCCTGCGTTTACCCGTTGCCGTTCGTAAAATCAGAATGCCATAAAGAATAAAGAGCGCCAATAAAAGAAGAGACGAAAGAAAAATAAAAAGAAGTTTAGTGGGGATTATCAGAAATAAAACGACAAACAGAGGTTGAAAAATAAAAAAGAATACCAGTAAAAAGATAACTATGGTATAAATAATCGCCGAAAATATCTTCATTTTCATCCTATTCCAGATAAGATTCAAGGACTTTCCAGGAAATTTTATTTCTCCCTGTCACCTGGTATTCAAGCAGCATCCATTCTTCCTTGTGTCCATCGTCAAAAGATGCCCGGACCAGCCTGGTGGATACTACGTAAATATCTTTCTCCGAGTGAAACCCCATTTTGCCGCCTAAGACGCCCGGGTATGGTATAAGTTCATTATGTTTCATGAGGTCGGCAATTATATCGTTGACCGGGTTTTTTAGCCCCATCTTCTTTAAATCCTGGATTTCCTGTAAAGATAGTTTAGGTTGGTGTAAAGACTGCATCCAAATAACATTAGGTGAAGAAGATTCCAAATTGATATTTTCTCTTGTTAATTCTTCAATCTTATCATTCGGCGCTTTTTCATTTTGCTTCAATTGAATTATTTCTCTTTTGTACAGGAATGTATTGAATAAGGAAAGGGCTAATATCAGAAGCAGTACTACAAAACTTGCCCAGGAAAGTTGAATTTTGGAATGGAGAAAAGAAACAACTTTCTCTCTCATAACGATTCTATTGTATCGTTGAATTATAGGAATGTCAATTCCAATTTTCAATCATATTTTGATGGATTCCCGCTTAATACATGCGGGAATGACAGTGTGTTTCATGCGGGAATGACAAAGTGTTTTGTGTGGAAATGACAAAAATGAGATTGCCGCGGCGCAAAATACGCGCCTCGCAATGACAGGATGTTTTGTTATGTGCCGGAGGAGAGGCGGCTGGCCAGGACGGCGGGCAAATCGGCGTCGATAATCTTGCGCTGGGTGGCGCGGAAGTCATAACCGACGCGGCGGATGGCAACGGTCTTCGCATCCGGGTCAAAAATACAGTAAGCGGCGCGCGGGTCCTTATCGCGGGGCTGACCTACTGAACCAACGTTGATTAGATACTTACCCTCCGGTTCTAATTTCACCTCTTTGTCAATCGGCAAAGAAGAAAATTGGTTGTTTTTCAAACGATAAATTCCGGGTACATGGGTATGGCCGAAAAAGCAGACCTGGCCATCCCCCACGCAGTGTAAATTCGCCTCCAAATCTTCATCGCTGTTGAGATAATGCCACCTTTCCGGTTCAATAAGGTTGGAATGAAGCAGAATTATGTTCCCCTGATTTTTTGTCAGAGGAAAAGACCGGATTTGCTCCAAATCCTCCTCGAAGATATGTTCGGTTGTCCAGAAAACCGCTTTACGCGCCTCAGGGTTGAAGACCGCAGTCATACCCGGATGCAGGACCGCGGTTTCATGATTACCCATTACGGTAAGCGGACTGTAACGCCGCATCACTTCAAGGCATTCGGATGGATTTGGACCGTAGCCGATAATATCGCCCAGGCAATACGCGATTTCGCCCTCTTTTTCCGCGGCCAGGAGGACGCTGGTGAGGGCTTCGATGTTGGCGTGGATGTCGGAGAGGATAATTTGTTTCATGGGGAAGACGAGATTGCCGCGTAAACTACACTCGCAATGACAACGCGGCGGACATCGCCTTGACGGAAATCATCAGTTTATTGAAATCTTCAACGTTAAGGGACTGGAAACCGTCCGAAAGGGCTGCTTCCGGTTTCGGGTGAACCTCAATCATTACGCCATTACTGCCGGCAGCCAGCGCAGCCCGGGACATCGGCGCAATCAGGCTGCGCCGGCCGGTACCGTGGCTGGGGTCAACCATAATCGGCAGGTGACTTAACTCTTTTACCAGCGGGACGGCGGCCAGGTCCAGCGTAAACCGGGTTGCCTCCTCAAAGGTGCGAATGCCGCGCTCACAGAGAATAACGTTGTAATTTCCCTGGGATAGAATGTATTCGGCGGACATTAAAAATTCCTCAATTTTAGCCGACATCCCCCTTTTCAGGAGAATCGGTTTTTGGGCACGGCCCAATTCTTTCAAAAGGTCAAAGTTCTGCATATTCCGGGCGCCCACCTGAATAATATCCGCATACCGGGAGACCAGTTCCATTTGCCTGGGGTCCATCACTTCGGTTACGGTGGGCATCTTCAATTCCCGGCCGATTTCGGCCAGATACTTCAAACCCTCTTCGCCCAAACCCTGGAAGGAATAAGGAGAGGTGCGGGGCTTGAAAGCGCCGCCCCTTAGTATCCTGGCGCCGGCTTTCCGCACCGCCTGCGCGGTTTGATAGAGTTGTTCCCGGCTTTCAATGGAACAGGGTCCGGCCGTCACGACGAAGGAGTTCCCGCCGATGTCAACGTCGCCTACCCTGACCACCGTATCTTCTTTTTTAAAATCACGGCTGACCAGTTTATACGGTTTGGAGATGGGGGTCACCGACTCTACGATGAAGATGGCGTCAAAAACTTCGCGGTGCAGAATGGTATTCTCGCCGATAACGCCGATTACGGTGCGCTCCTTCCCGGAAGAAACATGCGGAGTGAAACCCAGTTCTTTAATCTTGTTCAATACTTCCTGGACGCCTTCCTGGGTTGTCCCGGGTCTCAGGGTTAAAATCATTTCTGTCCTCCTTTTCCGAAAGACCTGTAATGGCTTTGTAAAGTATCAGGACTAAAATTACAACCGCCAGAAAATTCAAAATCCGGGGATGGCCGGAGAAGAAAGGCGGCGGCTGAAGATTAAAAAGGAAAATTCTCCAGGCCAGAAGAATCAACAGGAAGTGAAGAAACTGGTCAATTACATTGAGCATCTTCTTGTTGATTTCCGGCCGCCTCTTTTTAAGCCGGATTTTAGATTTATCAATCGCCAGATGCGAAATCGCCAGAACCGTCACAACTATAATCGCTTTGCCGCTCCAATACGGAAG